>NZ_WXWS01000506.1:0-6760 GCF_009904715.1 Vibrio sp. V42_P2S4T144
ATTATGCTAAGAGTGGAGATACTATTTTTAATAACCCGACTTTGATGGTTTACCGTGAAGGTAGCGTCATTGAATGGAAGGTGACTGCCACAAGAGCAGTGTTAGATGAAGACCAAGTTTTGACTTTATATGACAAAGTCTTAATGCAAAATCTTCTGCCTGGTGCGAGTTTTGATACCATGGCAACAGACAAATTGGTCATTAATCTAACCAATCGTGATTTTAAAGCTGACCAACAAGTAATGTTGGTTGGACCACAATTTGAAACTACTGGAGGCGCAATGCAAGGTAACTTAAAACAGCATACTGCGACTCTGACAGATGAAGTTCAAGGTCGATATGAAACCGTTACACCTTAGCCTACTGGCACTGGTATTGGCGGCGCCTCAAGCGCTGGCACTCAAGTCGGATACTCAACAGCCGGTTTACATAAACTCTGACACCCAACAGGTGGATATGAAGAGTAACCAGGTTGTTTTTGAAGGCGATGTATCTCTTAAGCAAGGGAGCATCAATATCGATGCTGATAGAATCGTGGTAACTCGCGATCCTAAAACCGAAGCAATTAAACAGATTCAAGCATTTGGTAAACCTGCGAAGTTTTCTCAGCTGATGGACGATGGTAAAACACTTAGTGGTCAAGCTACGGAGCTGGATTACCGTATTTCTACAGACGAACTGACCATGAAAGGTCAAGCGCAGCTGGCGCAAGACAACAACACCATCAAAGGTTCTTCGATTCGTTACCAAATTGGTAAACAAAAGCTAGTCGCAGATAGCTCTAAGGAAGAGCGCGTTACGACCATTTTGCAACCCAATCAGATAGAGAACTAATATGGCAGTACTGAGTGCGAAAAACTTGGCGAAAAGCTACAAAAAACGCAAAGTCGTCACTGATGTTAGCTTAGAAGTTGAATCTGGTCAGATTGTTGGGCTACTCGGTCCAAACGGCGCGGGTAAAACCACCTCGTTTTACATGATTGTCGGCTTAGTACCTCGTGATGAGGGCACCATTACCATTGACGACAATGACATCAGTATTTTACCGATGCATAGCCGTTCACGCCTTGGCATTGGCTATCTTCCGCAAGAAGCGTCGATTTTCCGTAAGCTTTCAGTAGAAGATAACATCATGGCCGTACTTGAAACTCGTCAAGAAATGACGAGGGAAGAGCGCCAAGATAAACTGGAAGATTTGTTGGAAGAATTCCACATCCAGCACATCAGAACCAGTGCTGGTATGGCACTATCAGGGGGTGAGCGACGCAGGGTGGAAATCGCTCGAGCTTTAGCGGCCAACCCTCAGTTCATTTTATTGGATGAACCTTTCGCTGGTGTTGACCCAATTTCGGTTAATGACATCAAGAAAATCATTGAGCATCTGCGCGATCGTGGTCTCGGAGTGTTAATCACTGACCATAATGTACGTGAAACACTGGACGTATGTGAAAAAGCCTATATCGTGAGCCAAGGGCACCTAATTGCATCGGGAACTCCGGCAGAAGTTCTCAATAATGAACAGGTGAAACAAGTTTATCTCGGCGAACAATTCCGTCTATGATTATATTAGGAACGGTAAGATTCTGAGCATTACAAGGTAAGTAACACTGAATGAAACCTTCATTACAACTCAAGCTAGGTCAGCAGTTAGCCATGACGCCACAGTTGCAGCAAGCGATTCGCTTATTGCAATTGTCGACACTCGATCTTCAACAAGAAATCCAAGAAGCGTTGGACTCAAACCCATTATTGGAAGTTGAAGAAGGCCAAGACGAGCCTCTAGCAAACGGTGAAGATAAGTCAGCGGTCGAGGCTGCTGATAGCAACAGTGCTAGCGAACCAACAGAAATTGACGTTCCAGATAGCTCCGATGTGATAGAGAAATCAGAAATTAGCTCTGAACTTGAAATCGACACGACTTGGGATGACGTCTACAGCGCTAATACTGGTAGCACTGGCTTAGCTCTTGATGATGATATGCCCGTCTACCAAGGCGAAACCACTGAATCGTTACATGATTACCTCATGTGGCAGCTTGACCTAACACCATTCAGTGAAACCGACCGCACGATTGCATTAGCGATTATTGACGCTGTTGACGACTACGGCTATTTAACTTTGTCGCCTGAAGAGATTCATGAGAGCTTCGATAATGAAGAGATAGAGTTAGACGAAGTAGAAGCCGTTCGTAAACGCATTCAACAATTCGATCCTCTTGGAGTTGCATCACGTAACTTACAAGAATGTTTGTTACTGCAACTGACGACCTTCCCAGAAGACACGCCGTGGCTTGCTGAAGCCAAAATGATACTTGCGGATCATATTGATCACCTAGGCAACCGAGACTACAAGCTCGTCATCAAAGAGACTAAGCTGAAAGAAGCCGAGCTTCGTGAAGTCTTAAAGCTTATCCAACAGTTAGATCCTCGTCCAGGTAGTCGCATCACTCCTGATGATACCGAGTACGTAATTCCAGACGTATCCGTTTTTAAAGACAATGGCAAATGGACCGTTTCTATAAACCCGGATAGCGTGCCAAAATTAAAAGTAAATCAACAATATGCTCAATTAGGCAAAGGTAATAGCGCGGATAGCCAGTACATCCGCAGCAATTTGCAAGAGGCAAAATGGTTAATTAAGAGCTTAGAGAGTAGAAACGAGACGCTACTCAAAGTTGCAAGATGTATTGTTGAACATCAACAAGATTTCTTCGAGTATGGTGAGGAAGCCATGAAGCCAATGGTACTCAATGATGTCGCTTTGGCTGTGGACATGCATGAATCCACGATTTCTCGTGTAACAACGCAAAAGTTTATGCATACACCACGTGGTATTTTTGAATTGAAGTACTTCTTCTCTAGCCATGTTAGTACTGACAACGGCGGAGAATGTTCGTCAACAGCAATTCGTGCACTCATTAAAAAACTGGTCGCAGCAGAGAATACTGCCAAACCACTGAGTGATAGCAAGATTGCTGCTCTTCTGGCTGACCAAGGGATTCAGGTCGCAAGACGTACGATAGCCAAATATCGCGAATCCTTGGGAATTGCCCCTTCAAGTCAGCGTAAACGCCTATTATAAGGCACTAACTGAAAAGGAAAGTCTATGCAAATCAATATTCAAGGCCATCACGTTGATCTTACCGATTCAATGCAAGACTATGTAAATTCTAAGTTTCAGAAGCTCGAAAGGTTCTTCGACCATATCAATCAAGTGCATGTTGTACTAAAAGTTGAAAAAATTACTCAAATCGCGGAAGCTACGCTTCACATAAATCAAGGCGAAATCCACGCATCAGCCGATGACGAAAATATGTATGCCGCGATCGATTCGCTGGTAGATAAATTGGTTCGCCAACTTAATAAGCACAAAGAAAAACTAAACAGTCATTAATCATGCAACTGAGCGAAATACTGTCATTGGACTGCACCAAAAGTGCGGTCCACTGCACGAGTAAAAAACGCGCCCTTGAAATGATCAGCCGTATCGTGGCTGATCAAACGGGCCAAGATTCTACCGAGCTGTTCGAATGCATGCTCAATAGAGAAAAAATGGGCAGTACCGGTATCGGAAACGGTATTGCGATCCCTCACGCGAGAATGCAATCAAGCGACAAGGCCATTGCTGTCTTACTGCAATGTGATGAAGCAATCGAATTTGATGCGATTGACAATCGACCTGTCGATCTTCTTTTTGCGCTCCTTGTACCAGAAGAACAGTGCAAAGAGCACCTCAAGACTCTATCCTCTATGGCAGAACGTCTGAGCGATAAGCAAGTATTAAAACTACTGCGTAATGCTCAGAGTGATGAAGAACTTTACGACATCATGATTCACCAATAAGCAGGACTAACTCCATGCGACTAATCGTTGTTAGCGGGCACTCAGGTGCCGGTAAAAGTATTGCGCTTCGTGTACTGGAAGACTTAGGTTACTACTGTGTTGATAACCTGCCAGTTAACTTGCTGGACGCATTTGTTCATTCTGTTGCTGACAGCAAACAGAATGTTGCAGTCAGCATTGATATTCGTAATATTCCTAAAAAGCTAAAAGAACTGACGAGTACACTAGAACAGTTAAAAACTGAGCTTGATGTGACCGTGCTTTTCTTGGACGCTAATAAAGAAACGCTACTCAAACGCTACAGCGAAACACGCCGAATTCACCCGTTATCTTTAGGTGGCACCTCCCTCTCGCTCGATCAAGCCATCGAGCGTGAGAAGCAAATTTTGACGCCACTCAAAGCGCATGCAGATCTGGTCCTAAATAGTAGTGGGCAGTCTTTGCATGAATTGAGTGAAACCGTGCGTATGCGCGTTGAAGGCAGAGATCGCAAAGGGCTCGTTATGGTATTTGAGTCTTTTGGTTTTAAATACGGCCTGCCTTCCGATGCCGATTACGTATTCGACGTTCGCTTCTTACCTAACCCACATTGGGAACCAGCACTACGCCCGCTTACAGGTCTGGATGCTCCTATCGCCGCATTTTTAGAGCAACACCAATCGGTGTTAAGTTTGAAATATCAAATTGAAAGCTTTATAGAGAATTGGTTACCTCTGCTTGAGAAAAACAACCGCAGCTACCTGACCGTTGCAATCGGTTGTACTGGTGGTAAGCACCGCTCGGTGTACTTAACTCAGCAAATCGGTGAATACTTCTCCAACAAAGGACACCAAGTACAAATTCGCCATACCTCACTAGAGAAAAACGCTAAGGAGTAGCCGTGGAGTTAAGTCGTAAAGTATTGATTCAAAACCGCCTTGGCTTACATGCTCGTGCAGCAGTCAAACTGGTCGAACTGGCACAGAGCTTTGAAGCGGTCATCACCATCGACAATGAAGAAGACAAAACCGCCACAGCAGACAGCGTAATGGGCCTGTTAATGCTAGAGTCCGCTCAAGGACAATACGTCACGATCCACGCAACGGGTGGGCAAGCGGAAGAAGCACTGGATGCCGTTTGCCATTTGATCGAAGATAAATTTGATGAAGGCGAGTAGTTTACTCGCTTTTTTCTTACCTCCCATTATCTTTCTCTTCCCTGACCTAATAAATAAATTTGCTTAGTATCATAAGTTGTTATTAAAAGGCGCCTAGAATTAAGTTATTATTCAACGCATTGTAAATATCAGGAATTGGGAGGAATGAATGGCAGAGCAAATTGAATTCGACCAAGCTCACCAAGCCCTCCAAGAAGTCACAGAAGCGCTAGAAAATGGCCGCTTCGTCCATGTTCGTCGTCAATTACAGGACATGGAACCTGAGGATATCGCTCACCTTTTAGAAGCCTCCCCACGTAAGAGCCGTGAAGTTCTTTGGCAACTCACCGACCCTGAAGATTATGGTGAAATCCTTGACGAGCTGAACGAAGACGTCAAAGACAGCCTCGTATCCAAAATGGCACCAGAAGCGCTTGCAGAAGCGACAGAAGGCATGGATACCGATGACGTGGCTTACGTACTGCGTAGCTTGCCTGACAACCTGTCACGCGAAGTCCTGTCGCAAATGGACTCCTCTGACCGTCTACGGGTCGAAACCGCCCTATCCTACCCAGAAGACACTGCGGGTGGACTGATGAACACCGACGTCATCACAATTCGTGGTGACGTCGATGTGGACGTAGTTTTGCGTTATCTACGTATGAAAGGCGAGCTTCCAGAAGCTACGGATGCCCTGTATGTGATCGATGAAGAGAGTAAGCTCATCGGTGAACTGCCGATCACGACGCTTATTACCACTCAGCCAGACGTAAAAATCATTGATGTAATGGAAGACGCGGACGAGGCCATCACCGTCGATACTAGCGACTCAGATGTTGCGAGTCTGTTCGAGCGCCGTAATTGGGTATCTGCACCTGTTGTTGATGAAAACTTGCATTTGGTCGGTCGTATCACCATCGATGACGTGGTTGACGTTATTCGTGAAGACGCGGAACACTCGATGATGAGTATGGCGGGTATGGACGATGACGAAGATACTTTCGCGCCTGTTGTAAAATCAGCTCGCAAACGCAGTATCTGGCTTGGCGCTAACGTATTAGCCGCCCTTGCTGCTGCTTCCGTTTCTAATATGTTTGAGGCCACATTAGATCAAATGGCGGCCATTGCAGTATTGATGACGATTGTTCCGTCCATGGGTGGTGTCGCTGGTAACCAAACCGTCGCACTAGTGATTCGTGGTCTTGCTCTTGGTCATATCGGTGACTCAAACAAACGCGAACTGTTAATGAAAGAAGCTTCGATCGGCTTACTCAACGGTATCATGTGGGCGCTGATTATTGGTGGTATTGTTGTTGCTTGGAAAGGTAACTGGATGCTCGGAGGAATCATTTCCGCCGCCATGCTGACCAACTTATTGGTCGCAGGTATTGCAGGAGTAACGATTCCAATCCTATTGAAAAAAATGAACATCGATCCTGCTTTAGCTGGTGGTATGGCATTAACGACGGTGACGGATGTGATTGGTTTATCTGTCTTCTTAGGGCTTGCCACAATACTGATTACCTAACAGAAAAAACGAAAAAGCCTGATGAACACATCAGGCTTTTTTGATTCTGAATTGCTAGAAAAGCTTATTCACCCGCCACTTTCATGGTATCCAGTAGGATAGAGCCCGTTTGGATTTGTGAGCGCGTTTCAATATCACTACCAACCGCCACAATCTTGGTGAACATGTCTTTTAGATTACCTGCGATGGTAATTTCTGATACTGGGTATTGGATTTCGCCATTCTCAACCCAGAAGCCTGCGGCACCGCGAGAGT
>NZ_WXWS01000273.1:0-6717 GCF_009904715.1 Vibrio sp. V42_P2S4T144
CATGAGTTATACGCTTTTTCGTGTTACAAACTTCAACCTAATAATATGAGTATATTTTCATTGCCATTTGATCGATGAGTGCCCACTAACATTGCAGTAATTGGAGAACTCCTTTGTCACCATGAAAGTCGAACATTAACAACGTAGTTGGTTGCTTAAAGTGGTGCTCTCTGACCGCAAAGGCAATTAAAGCGAGAGAAGAACAACTGCCCATCGTGCCCCACAACTCATTGATAAGCTGCGGTTGTTCTGGGTTCGTGAATCGTTCTGCTTTCGCCCCCAGAGCAAAGCCGTAATCTTCCGAATGCATGCGCAGGTTCGTCATATCGGAATACACTTCACCAAATGAATCGAGCTTTTTACTCGCACGTTGAACAAGTCGAAACATGCCTCTTCGGTCTGAAGTGTTTAATTCCGTATCAATGTAGCCAAGCTGCGCTTGAGGCTTAAGTTTCAATGTTTCTACGGTGTTTTTTCGACAAAGAATTAAACCCGCCCCACCCTCGCTCGGAATAACGCCCCATGGATTATTGGTACTCATTACCATCGCATCGTCGATGAGTGTTTGCATCGAACTCACCAAGGAATCGACACTGATACACATCATAGCATCATATTTATCCAATGATTTCATGGCCTGGAGAACGAAACTAGGCCCACTGGCATGAACAGCATTCACCACAGAGAGAAATTCAGCATAGTTACTTTCACCAAGCCATTCTTGCACCTTTACTAGAGAAACAGACACAGGCACCGCTATAAGCAAAGGTATTGGTCTCAATGAACGTGGTAACTGTGCTAATAATGAATCAAGCAAGTGGGTGATTAACTCACACGTTTTTTCAAACTGCTCACTTTCTTTGGTGTATTCGATTTTGGCGTAAGTAAAACGCTCGATACCATCATCCCCTACACATTGGTCGAATCTTCCTAAGTCAGCATACGAAACTGCACTAGCAATATCTAAATTCATACCGGTTGGCGTCATCACTTCCATCCCTAGCACGTAACGGCCTGTTGAATTATGCATGCTCGCTTACCTCTTCCAACTTAGTGATGGATGTCGACACCAACAAATGCTCCTTGCCCTGACAAGGAAACGCAGCGGTGTAACTGATTGATATGGTTTTCTTTTCCGCATCAACGAATAAGGTGTACATCGCCATATCAGCTTGATAACTTTGATCTTTGAACGTCGCGATCGCACGGTATTTTTCTTTAGGAATTCGAAATGAAAGCGTGTCATCATGACAAAAGCCACTCATCATCAAACGCTCCCCCCCACGAAGAAAGCCTTTGCACTGTTGATCAATAGGCGCGCTTTGGAAGAACCGCTTATCAAAATCGAGTGGCAACATTGGCTTGCGATTCTCAATCCAATCGTCATCGAACGTGCCGGCTAGCTTCTGGCGCGACTCAAAGAACGGAGGCACTGGCCCGAACCCCGCAACGCGTAGTTTTTTCGCGGCGGCACTCCAGTCTTCACGAGGATAAAAAACCGAAGGTGCTTTCTGTTCAAGCAATTCTTTGTTGGAATCGGCAACACCACCGCCTATTCGGTTACGTAAATCACCGCCTACCGCGCAAGTGTAATCAATGTCTTTTTCAATAAATGGAACTGGATTGCTCAGCGTGATACTACCAGCATGCTCAACCCATACGCGTTCCCCGTGAATAGCGAGAGTCTTATCGATATGACCATCAATCAACACGCGACACTCTTGGTATGTCACTGGCTTTTTCGCGTAACTGCGCGCTTTACCGTAAACAAGTACATCTGTATTGTCTTTGGTATACGCGAACTCGTGGTCAACTTTCATCGCAGAGAAGCCTTCTTCGCCCAAATATTGGGGATCATCGAAGATTTCACTTTCACCTAATTCGTGCCAAACCACACCATCGAATTGCCATGTGCGTTTGGCAACGACAACCCACACTTCATCGCCGTTTTCGTCACGTTGAAAACGACCTTTAAGTGATAGCTCAGGGTGCGTCTCAATATCCCATAACTGCATTGCTATTCCTTAAGTTGAATCGTTCGCTCGCAGAAGGTGCGGCCTTTAAATTGTTAAAGTTCCAGTCTTGTTGATGAATCGGCATTGCCATATCCCAAGGCACGTAGGCTCTGGATTGAATACAGAGTTGACGCCATAGCCAATCGCGGAACAGCACATCAACGTTAGAATCTTGCATCGCAGCTAACGTAGACTCGAAGCTCAATGCGTAACCCAAGCGGCTTGGTAGATTTTGGATATATTTTTCATCTTCCACCCACTCATTGAGCAGATCGACGATCTCTTCCCATTCATACTCGACACCAACATCTTGCGGATTCAGAGGAAGAAGCTTTCCGTAGACGACATACAAGGCTTGAAGCCAAATTTCACCCTCAGCTTCACCTTCCTCCAGACTTTCCAAGTGCTCGATGATTTGGGGTACCAGCTTCCAATCACCACCCAGCGCAAAATCAACAGGTGCTAATGAAGAAGAGATATCAAACGCCTCAAACTCTTTTAACTCAAGCAACTTGGCGTAAGTGAGCACTTGCGCTGATGGTAATCCATTTGGTTCGATGCCAAAGCTCTGACGGAACCAAGTGCCTCTGTCACGTTTGGTAATCAAACGTTCAAATAGATATTGTTCGCTGCCTGCATTGTCATTAAGCCAATCAATCCCCTCTTTTACGTTTTGTAAAGCGAGCAGTGGCAAAGCAACTTGAGAGCTAATGATGCTGGCTTTGTGCCAGCGCTTGATGAGAGAAACGCTTAGTGTTTGACGTACACGTAAGCATTCAAAGTAAAACGCACTGGATGTCGCATTACCCTCAATAAGCTCCGAAAGCGTGCTATCCATAGATTCAACCGGAGATTGTACGGCAATGACCATTGCGGTTTTAGCGTCAATATCTTCGAGTAAACTCAAGCCGCACAAAAGGTTATCCAACGCTGAGCCCAACTCGCCCTGTAGCATCAGCCAGCTGTAGATTTCTGGCTCCTGGTCTCTTAATTGATGAATCAACCCCGGCGCTAATCGATAAAACGACAAGTACACCTGCTTCAGTTCTTCAATTTGGCGTTCAATCAGCTTGAGATACGCTAACTCACGACTTGGATAACCCCTTTTGTGAATTTGAACTCGCTGCCTGATTAAAAAACCGATACTTTCAGAAGCAATGGACAGCTTTTCATTACAGAAATCCAGCCATGTTACTGGCAATTGGGAAAGGTCGTTCACAGCACGCTCAGCTCTTGCTAACGCGCCTTCGACTTCTTGATTGGTTATGGGTGCCTTTAGGTGCTCGACACCGATTCTTTGTCGCATCTAGTTATCCGTTATTAGCGTGCCATAACGCGATTGCAATTAGTTAATACAAAGTAATTAGCTAACTCGACGTAAATTAGCTAATGCTAGGTAATTAGTTAATTGCGATCGTTCCGCCTTGAATTTTTTGTGCTTTTTCTGCTTGAGAGGTGACGTACTTCGCTTTAGTGGTAATTCGTCCATCGCGCCCGCTATAGCGAGTTTCTGTCTCACCACTTTTGACTACCAACTCTTGTTCTGTCTCGATAACCATCTTCTTCGCTCGCAATACAAACTCGTCAGAGTCATCCAGAATGGAGAAGAAAATGTCCGTCACAAGAGGCAAGCTTAAGTCGTCGTTCAAAAATTCAACTCGACAACTTAATCGATTATCGATAGCCATTTGCAGCTCAGAACGACGAAAGCCACGTCCTAGTCTCGCAGTGAGTGGCTGCTTAAATGGGTTACCATCAAAATCAACTCGCACACTGCCCGTAGACTCATTGATAGCCACTATTCTTCCAAAACGCGAAAAGCAAGCCGTTGATTCGGCTTGCTGCTCTGATATTACTTCTGTTGTAAGAGGTTGTTTTTCCATTGTTAGTTAACCACTACGTTGCCACCTTTCACGACGACTTTGTCACTGCCTTCGATCGTAATAGCCGAGCCTGATAACTTTATTGAACCATCACTGTTCATCACTAAAGAGGAACCACCCGTTTTCAATACAATCTTGTCGCCACTGATAATTTGCGTTGCACCATCAGCTTTATAAGCGGTGTTCCCTTTCACTGATACCGTTAAGTTGCCACCAACCGTCTGGTTATCATCCGCACCAATATCTGAACTCTTAGACGCACCGATAGTAAGGTTACTGTTTTCGCCAATATCTAAGTCATCATTTTTACCGATCTTAGTCGTACGGTTATCACCAATTTCTAAGTCAGAATTGTTTTTCACATACTGGGCTTCGTTCGCGTTGTATGTAACGGTAACGTCTTGCTCGACTGTCTCGGTAAAGGTGCTGTTTACTTGTGTCGTTTTATGCCCATTAATGGTTTCTTTATGGTCACCATGAACTTCATTCGTTTGGTGACGTGCAACCTTCAAGAATTCATCTTGACCGATATCACGGTAACGGTTGTTGAGCACCTTGGTCGACATGTCTTTTTGAGCGTGAATATAGACTTCTTCTTGGTTCGCTTCGTCTTCAAAACTCAACTCGTTGTAACCTGTTCCTTTGTGCGTTTGCGTGCGGAACGTGGTACGAGTTTTGTTTTCTGGCAAAGAGTACGGTGGGAAATGCAAACCGTTGTAAACTGCGCCCGTAACTAACGGACGATCTGGATCCCCCTCAAGGAAAGTCACTACGACTTCGTGGCCAATACGCGGCAAATAAACTGCGCCCCATGTTGGCGCCGCCATGGATTGGCTTACACGAATCCAACAGCTTGAATGTTCGTTGTTATCACCGTAGCGATCCCAATGGAACTGTACTTTCACTCGACCAAGCTTGTCGGTGTAAATCTCTTCACCTTCTGGTCCTACAACAACCGCCGTTTGAGGGCCATCCACTACTGGTGCTGCTAGTTTAGGCGCTTTAAACACCACATCACGTGGAATACATGAGAACTGGTTGTAGTAAGTGGTTGGCATACCACTCGCTTCATCTTCATGCACTTGCGGATCTTGACCTGTGTGCATTACAGACAACATGAGGTAATCGCGGTTAATCTCAGAACGCGGGTGGTCACTGACGTTAAAGCTGTAACCAGATGCTAAGCGCATTACGTCACTTGTTGCTTCCACTTGTTGATTATCGACTATGTGTTCCGACATCCACTCCGTGGTTCTCACCTGACCCATCAGCGGGTCAACGTATCGTCCAGGATAATCAAACTGCTTGAGATCTTGGTCTAGCTCGCCAGCCTGTGTCATCTCTTGTGGAATTTTAGGGTGTTCGTAGTTGTAATCTGTGTACGTAACCTGTCCCGTTCTAACGCGGTTAACTAACTCGAGATCAGAGATATGTTCGCGATCGGCAACACCGCCACCATCGGCATGATAAACAATCGGCCCAATGTAAGAAGCATTTAGTGGCGAGCTTATCAAAGGTGCAATCGCGTCATTACTGTCGACAATGACCATCGTATGATTTGAATCGCTATGGTCAAAGTAATACCACATACCGTGTTCAGCCATCATACGCTGCACGAAGTGCAAGTCAGACTCACGGTATTGCAGAACGTATTCTTTTGGAGGATAAGTACCCGACACTTCAAATCGGTAATCGGTGACTGCCCCATCATCGAGTACTTCTGTGATGATGTCTTGCGCTGACTTTTGCTGGAAAATACGACAATCTTGGCGCTGAGATAAGAACCAAGCTTGAGGAACCAAGACTAATTGATAACGAGAAAAACGACGTCCAGTTCCTAAGTAACGCACTTCATTCACCACGCCGTTGAACACACGCGCAGCCCCAACACCTTGTCCGTAAAGTGTCAATGTTCCTGCTTTACGTATTAACTCATCGAACGAGATATCTGGATCAAGTGAAAGTAATGAGAGATTGATGTGGAAAGGCTTAGATAACTCTTCATGAACATGAAAGCTCTCGACCCGAAATTCATGCCCACATCCAGGCACTTCAAATTTAAATTCTACGTCATTCACCATATCTTTTACCTGATACAAATAATCGAATTAGGGCCAACAATCGTTGGCCCTGAATCTTTACGCGACGAGCAATTAAGCTTCGCGTGGAGCACGCCAGTCGTCGTTACCCGCAGTACCACAGTTTTCGTGAGTTACTTCGATCGCACGGTAAGTGAACTTAAGCACTTCTTCTGTCACGCGGTCAGCTGTTGCTGCGTCTTGACAGTGGTTCATACGAGTTTGGATATCGACAAGTAGCGCATCAATCAATTTGATTGAGTAGTAGTGCTCTTGTTTACCTTGAACCGAAGTGCGGTAGAAGCGGATCACACACTCAGGAAGTTTTTCGCCAGATACTAGTGCGTTGAATAGTAGTGGAGATGAGCGATCTTGAACTTTAGTTACAACAAGTGGACGGTGTACACGTTGACCCGTTGGCTGACCACTTTGTGGATCACGTGGAACTGTTAGCACGTGATCAAGCTCTTGTACTAGGAACTCATCAACGTGAGCTTCTTGCCATGTGTTACCTACTGAATCTGCAGAGTAAGTATCTTTAGTAATATGGCCTTGAGTCTCACCTTGGATAGACATATATGCTGGAGTTGGCATCGCTATTTCCTTTTCTAAAATCTGTTTTGTTTAAATCACCAAATCGCTTATCACCGCGACTACTTGGTATAATCAAAGTCCGTGCCAACTTTAAAAACACAGCAAAAACAACGACTTAATCAAATTAAGACATTATTCACTAATATC
>NZ_WXWS01000590.1:0-6691 GCF_009904715.1 Vibrio sp. V42_P2S4T144
AATTATTAGATTTGCACAATTGTGAGTTGCAATAGGATAATAATCGCTAGCCAACTACTTGTGTAGGTACCGTTATGATTTATATATCCGTTAAGTCTAAGTTTTTAGTCTTAATTTCATGTATTTATCGTGAAAGTGACTTAGAAGTAAATAACTAACGTTGTTTGAGGGGAGCCTGGGCTTCACTGATCTTGTTTTTCATCAAGGCGTTGTATAATGAACAAGGACTCTATTTCCAACTTGTTGATACATATCAGATCTCACGGATCTGATATGCATTCCAAGTTATTCTCACTAAGGCAAGAATCCTAGCTTATTTAAGGATAGAAAGTTTACTTGGGTGCAGAAGATATTAGTAATCCAATGTGCCACGGATAGGGTAGTTATTGTTTGGATCGCGAATCCATGCCAATCCGCGTGATAGCGCGCCAAGCTCAGGGCGAACAAACGGGTTGTTTGAAATATCCACCACGTGTAAGTCGCCGTGTTCATTCACCACAAACAGACCTGGTTCTGCGAAATTATGATCGGTTTCCTGTTCAGATCGAGGAATAGATACATACAAGCCTAGCGTTTTCATTTGTTCTTCGGTCAGGCCGTAAGCGATAGGGAAGCTGATTTCGAGTTTCTCTAGATGCCCCTCTAGCTGTGCTTTTGAATCGCCAGAAACGGCAAGAATATCGACGCCAGCATCAGCGAAAGCCTGTTTGTAACTCTCAAGCTCATTGAGGTACTTAGTACAAAGAGGGCAGTGTTTACCACGATAAACGAATACTGCTTGCCAAGTCGCATCACCTTGTGGCTGACCCAACGTTACGCTTGAACCATCTAGCAAAGTGGCTTGAAGATGAGGGAAGCTGTCGCCCGCTTTAAGTTTCACTGAAGTTGCCATATTGACTCCCGAATTGGTGGTGTATATCCATGAATGCCCCTTTCTCAACAAAGCGATTGGGGGATGAGACTTCAATGTAGACTCTGTTTTGCGGTGTTTCAACTAGTTAACTTTTAGTAACCTGCAATAAGGTAGTAGAGTGCAAAAGATGAAAAAGCAGAACTTAAGATACAACGAAGTGGGGGTGTAGTATCAGGAGCTAAGTTCTGCTTGAGGTTAGGCTATGACCACTGGAACATATCGTTAAGATAAACCAGAGTCATAACTTCTATTTTATTACTCGATTGAGCTAGGCGTTGCTGAAAAAAGTACGCCATCATTGGCTTCTTCATTTTTTCCTCCTTTAGCTGACGAGTAAATTATGTGTATAAAAGGGGATATAAAAAAGAGAGTGCTTTTGTTGGCTTTTTTCCTGATAACGTAAATATATGGGGCTTTAAAGCCGAATTTGGAGGTTAATTGTGGAAAAGGGGAACAGATAATTAGGAAGTTTTCTTATTTTATTACCGCCAACTTAAGTAAACTATTCCTATCCACAAACTTCACAGATCTAAGGTTGATTCAGTGTCTGATCTCAATTTGTTTCGCTATTACCAACGATTACTCTCGTTTAGCGTTGGTGATGAAACAAAAACCACGTTACAGGACATTGCCGACATCATGTTCACTTCTTCTCGGCATGCTCGTAGCCTGCTAACGCAAATGCAGCAGAAGGCGTGGTTGAGCTGGCATCCGAAAGCTGGGCGGAACCAACGATCGACTCTCATTCTGAATATGGAGTTAGACGTTTTAAAAGAGAGCTTGGCTCTTGAACGTATCAAGTTAGGCAAGTATGAAAAAGCGCTGGCGATATTAGATGAAGACGAACTGGCATTTGGCCGTTTGTTAAAAACAACGTCTGGTGCTTCTGTGCAAGAAGGACAGCTCAATATTCAATTAACCTATAAGCGAATGTTTGAGCGCGTCGTTCCACATCAACTTCAGCGTAGCAGCGAACGTTTCTTATTAAGGCAAATCTATTGTTGCTTAGTTTCGAGTGATAACAATGGGAAAGTGCAACCAGAACTCGCACATCACTGGCGTTATGACGAAGACACCTACGAATGGACTTTCTACCTTCGTCCAGGTCTGACTTTTCATAATGGTAATTCCATTGATGCAGAAACAGTGGTTAGCTTGTTTGCAAAGTTGAGTTCACTACAGTACTACGAAAAAGAGTTGGCACATGTTGCTAACATTACTGCGCCAACGCCACTGAAAGTTGTTTTTAAGCTTAATCGAGCTGACTTGGGCTTTGCTGGACTTATTTCTGGGGTGAAATACGGCATTCAACCAGTAAGCCAAGTTAACGTAGCGAATAACAAGCTGGTGGTCGGAAGTGGCCCATTCTCTGTTGTCGAGCACAATGAAAGTCGTTTAAAACTGCAAGCATTTAATGGTTACTACGCATGTAGAGTTCTAACGGATTTGGTGACTATCTGGATTGTTAATGACGAGCAGATGGAGAACCCGTCATTGGCAGCAAATACGTTGCAAAGGGATACTTCGCCCGAGGAGGATTTGTGTGGACACTATATGTCGACGCAAAACCGAGAAAACTCATCGGCGAGCAAGCGTAGTCGAATAGAAGATGGTTGCTTATTCGCCTTATTTAATCAGCACGCTAAGCACAAACTCTCTTTAGCGCAGCGCCGTTATATTAGTGAGCTAATTCAACCTGAGCACTTGGCCGAAGTGATGCGCCGCGAGAATATTGTATTTGGGAGTATACCCGCTTATAACCTGCTACCAGGTTGGAAGCCAGTGCTCCGTCCGTTCAGTGAGCCGCTTAAGTTACCTAAACACATTACGATAGCCGGATATAACTATACCGCGTTGCGTCGCTGTGCGCGGGCTATTTCTAATCGTTTGGTGAGTGTTGGCAGTAAAGTAGAAATTGTTATGTATTCCTATCGTGAGCTGAACGAGAAAGCTAAGAATGGTGAGCTAAATGAGACGATGGTCGTGACGAACATAAACCTAGATGATAATCGTCATGCCTCAGCGTTCACGAACTTCTTCAGCAACGCTGTGCTATTCCACACTTTGGGAGAGAAGAACGCACAATGGTTAGATGAACAACTACAGAGAGTCAGATCTTTCGTTCCACTTGAGGACTACCTTAATGCATTGGAGCCAATTGCATCGACGTTGATCAGCGAATACTGGATTGCACCTATGTTCCACCATACACAAACTTTGCGCTTCCAAGGTGTGTTAGAAGACGTCGCTCTTACTAACTGGGGTTGGCCAGATATTCGCTCGGTGTGGTCTGCGGATTAACTGCCTTAGTTATATAGCAAAGTGCTGCTTCACGAATTCAATGAAGGCTCTGGTTTTCGCTGATTGATAGATAAGTTGTGGGTACACCAAGTAAACCGCGTTGTGCTGGTGGTCAGTTTCTTCCGATAGAACCTGCACTAGACGGCCGTGCTCAACGTCTTGTTCGACAAAGTAACTTGCTAACCGAGCAATGCCATTGCCAGACAGGGCTGATTCTTTGAGTAAGCGGTTTTCATTGCTTGAAAGCCAACCTTGGGTTTGAACTGTTCCCGTTTTTAACGGCCACTCTTTTTGATGCAATGTGGTTAAGCATTGATGCTCTTGTAAATCATCTAATGTCTCCGGCGTACCTTCTTCTTGCAGATACTGAGGAGAGGCAACCAGCCAGTGGTGGTAGTCCAAAAGGTGATGAGCAATCATATTCTCTGGCGGCGTTCTTGTCGCTCGAAACGCAAAATCAACGCTGGTTTCTGTCAGATTAAACGCTTGATAGCTAGAAAGGATCTCGAACTCTACGTTTGGATGTAAAGCGCGAAACGCTACGCACAAATCATGCAGCACCGCTTCAGCAAACATCTTGGGAGCGGTAAGACGAATCAGACCGTCTATTTGTTCAGATCGCTGACTTAAACTCTTTTCCATTTCCATTACGCGGCGTTTGAGATCTTCCGCTTGTGCAAAGATCGATTCACCTTCTGCCGTCAATCTCACGCTGCGTGTAGTTCGAACAATCAAAGGCGTGGCGAGTTCCGATTCCAATCGCTTGATTTGTTCTGACAGGTAACTTTTAGAAATGCCAAGTTGCTCCGCTGCCCTAGAAAAGTTAAGTGTTTGAGCCACTTCGGCAAACAGCATCAGTTTTTCGATTCTCTTATAATCTGCCATCTTGATTGCTCGTCTTTATTGTTCGGTATCAAGGATAATGAATTCGATTTTACGGTATTAAACTAATTTTTACGAACGGTAAGATGGTTAGAGTTAACTTAAGAAATTGAAGATGCAGAAATCGGAAAAGTGAGAATAACGATGAACAATCCAACACTACCGCTCGCCAAAACCTTACCTAACGTTAGCCGCTTGGTCTTCGGCTGCATGGGGCTTGGAGGGGAGTGGAATCGCAACCCATTAACCGCCCAAGATGAAAACCAAGCTTATGCCGCTGTAGAGGTAGCATTAGAGGTGGGCATCAATCTCTTTGATCATGCGGATATCTACAAATTCGGTAAGGCAGAAGAAGTGTTTGGGCGCATCTTAGCCAATGACTCAACCTTACGAGAACGAATTTATTTGCAATCCAAGTGCGGCATCCGTCTAGGAGATGAGCAAGGTGTTAAGCAGTATGACTTCTCTGCTAAATGGGTGACGGCTTCTGTTGAGGGCATTCTTGAACGCCTTGGCGTGGAAAACCTTGATGTTTTGATGCTGCATCGTCCTGATCCTTTGGTTGAATTTGAAGAACTGGGCACAGCGCTAAAAGCTCTGAAACAAGCTGGCAAAGTTAACCACTTCGGTGTTTCTAACATGAACAGTGCTCAAATTGATCTTCTTCAACAAGCTACGGGCGAAGTTGTTGTGGCGAACCAGTTGGAAATGAGTCTGGCTAAGTCTGACTTCATCAAGCAAGGCATGGGGCTTCCTTCGTCTGCATCTGACTACGTTGCAGGAATACTGGAACATGCCCGTAAGCACAATATCCAACTGCAAGCGTGGGGCAGTATGGCGCAGGGAAGATTCTCAGAGCGTGGTTTACATTCTGATGATCACAACACCAGACAGATTGCGGAGATGGTGATGGCGCTAGCAGCTGAATATGGCGTGCCGTCAGAGGCGATTGTTTTAGCCTTCCTAACGCGTCACCCAAGCCAAATTCAACCTGTTATTGGTACTGCAAACCCACAACGTATTCGCGCTTGTGCTCAAGTAGAGAGCGTCACGCTATCACGTAGCCATTGGTATGGCTTGTTCGAGAAAACCCTTGGTCATGAGATCCCGTAGGAGAGAAAAATGAAATACGTACAAGTTCAAACTCTAATTCAAACGGCATTGGAAATTGCGACTGCTCGCAAGCAAAACATTGCGGTTGCCGTGGTTGATACGCATGGTGAATTGCTCGGTTTTGCCCGAATGGATGATGTGAGCGTACAAGCAGGTTTGTTGGCACAGAACAAAGCTTACACCTCGGCTAGAGACCGCCAACCTAGCGGCAATCTGGGCGCTTGGGCTCGTGAGACGGGTAAGCAGTTGAGTTATTGGACTGACCCGAAGATCACAGGCTTTATGGGTGGTGTGCCTATAGAACAAGAGGGGAAAATCGTCGGTGCAATTGGTATCAGTGGTTTGGCTGAGCAAGATGATGAAGCACTTGCGATGGAAGTATTAAACGCGCGTTGAGTATAATGTTTATCAGTAGGTGTGATGCTTTGTCCAGCTTTGTACTCACTGTAGGGACTCAAGTTCACAGGCTTCGTCGAGTCACAATGCTATCTAATAGCCTGAAGTAAGCAGAAGTTGAAATCGCGAACTATGATTAATTTATTTGAAAGCTTTGAGGCCTAAATATGTTTCATAAGGTATTCGTTTCGCTATTTTTTGTTCTCCTCTCAGGCTGTGGTACGAGTGACAGCGCGTTAAAAGAGAGCGGTTATGATGAAGCTTATATCCAAGGCTTTCATGACGGTCGGCATAGTGGTATGCAAGAGGCAGGGAATGATTTTGAACACTATATTAAGGACGAAACAAGGTATCAAACCGACTCAGATTATCGGCAAGGCTGGGATGCTGGTGAGGTAGAGGGTAACAAGTTACAAAAGCAGGCGACCGCGATAGGACAAGGCATGATTGATAATTCATATGAAGAACGTGATGTCTTTGATCCTGATAAGGTGGCGAAAGATGCAATAAAAGGCGTTGATACATCGGAATTGAAAAGCCTAGAGTAACGGACTGATATAAAGAATAAAACTCGTCATTTGACGAGTTTTATTTTTGTCTAAACGATTCATGTTTCAACGCTCAACAGGACATTCACGTTTGGGTATGAGTAATGTGGTTAATCACCTTTCTTGTTCTTTTGTTCAAGGACTAACGATAACAGGCGAACGAGCAGGGACTGAGCTTCCGGTGAGAGCAATCGCGCCACGGCCGTTAGGTCATTTGCTGTGACATGCTGAACATCACGTACATCTAAAGCAATATCTAGGTCAGTCAAATGAAGCGAACGCAATATGGCACGATATTGTGAGAGTTTAAGATCGGACTCTCCGCGCTCGATCCTTTGATATGTTTTTACGCTCATTCCAGCGATGTTTGCCATTTGCTCACGGGAGAGGCCATTCGATTTTCGTCTTGCGATCAGTGCTTGAATTATAGGGTCTACCTGCATGTGCTCTCCTGAAAGGACAGTTTTGACCTAAACGGAGCAAGAAGTGGACCAGTTTAACCACCACATATTTACCTGCTTTGCAATCAGTATAAAAA
>NZ_WXWS01000175.1:0-6659 GCF_009904715.1 Vibrio sp. V42_P2S4T144
TTACGTTAAATAAATTTAATGGCAGCTACAAAGGTAATATCGAAATTGAGGGGGAATGGTTACTCATTAATGCCGAAGGTAAGGTAGAAAACAGCGCGCCAATACAAATCTCTCAGCCGCTTCAAGATGAGGGCTATGAAGCGCTCGTCAACGCTTTATCCATAGGCTTAGAAAGCCTAACCTCAGACATTGCCAAACAACTCTAAGTCAATGTTAATTACAGGGAAGCAAGTTGCTTCCCTTTTTTATGCAGAGTGTAGCGACTTCTACTAAGCTGAAAGCTGACGAAAAGCCGAAAAGCCGAAAAGGAAATTGGATGAAACCATGTAACCTGCTATCACTCTCCTCACTCATTCTTGTATTACCTACATCAGTAGCGCTCTCAGCCGAGACACAAGAATCTCGTTGGCGAAATAGCATAGAAGTGTACATGCTAGGACTGAATATCCACGGAGATACCAGTATTGGTCGCTTTTCATCAGAGGTGGATGTCGATCCTAAGTTCATCGTAGACCACCTCGATATTGGGGCGATGTTGCGATTCGAGAGTATTTACCAAAGTAAGTGGGGCTACTACATAGATTATAGTTTCATGAACTTAAGTGGTGATGTTAATAATATCAAGGGCGCTCTGCCTAACGCTCGTTATCGTGCGGACATCGAAATACGGCAAGGTGTTCTAGAAGCAAAGGCATTCCAACGCGAACAATATTCATTTGGTAAACTGGATTATATGTTTGGATTACGCTGGTGGGACAATGACATCACCGGCAAGCTGTATCGTAATGACAACCGGGTACTAGAAGATAGACTGTCATTACAAGAAGATTGGGTCGATTTTTTAGTTGGCTTGCGACTCATTGATGAATTGAGCGAAAACTGGCGATTTCATGCCAGTATCGACGCCGGACTTGGCAACGATACTCACTTCACTTATGCCATTCAAACTGGTGTTCGTTATCGTTTTAACGAATGGTCTGATCTCAACTTGGCTTACAAGTCGACCTGGGTTGATTACAAAAATGAGGGAGTATTTGAATATGATACAGCTTCTCAAGGGCTTTTAGTCGGACTTGGCTTTTACTTTTGATCAGGTGAAACCCTAGCCTATATTCAAGCGTTGTAACGTGTACTAGCTCTAGGTACACGTATAGTGTCGCGTTACAGATGCTTAAATAAGGCAAATTGATCTTCATCAGACTATAAATTGCTCTTCGGTGTTACTCTCTGTCGCAAAATATAAAACCCCACTCTATGACCTCATATAGGTCTTATTGATAAGGTTCCCGAGTAGCAATGTCGATTAACATTTCCGATTTAACCACCGCCCTAAATAAGGTGGAGCATATTCATAAAGTTCAGCTTGAAAACGTACATCAGTTCTTCAAAGCAAACGAAGCTTTTTCGTTGCAAACATTCAGCCAGCTGATATCCAGCGACTCGCTTGATGATCGATTTAAAACCATCGATAGAGCGTTCTCTTTGCTTGGTGATGCAAAAACCTACCTTTTAGAAGTGTCTTACCTTATTAAGTAAAAAAGAAAGCCCCGATAAAATTCATTATCGGGGCTATCATTTTCTATCTAAACTACTGATTTACAATTTGTAACGATCATCAATTACCGTTAGTTCTGGGAAGGTTTTACCCTCGTCCATCGCTTCTTCTGTCTCTTCTTTTACTTGGTTATCAATCCAGAAATTACCGATATCCATTGGATGAAGCACCCATTCTGTCGCTTTTGTCATGCCGTTTTTAGGAATTTTAACCCAGCGCCAATGAGCAACTCGAGAATAAGGCACCATATAGCCAGGAACGATGATATTTGCTTTGCTGACATAGTTTTGGATTTGATGCGACAAGTCGTAACGCTTCTCCTGATCAAACTCAGAGTCATACGCTTCAATTAACTTGTCTAGCTCAGGGCTGCTGTAGTTGGTGTGAGCATTCGTTTGTGGTCGATTTGCATTATCCGAGTGTAGGTATTCCCAATACGCAGGGATCTCACCAGAGCCCATATTCAAAAACGCTAGCTGATGCTTTTTCTCAAGAATGTATTTAAACGCAGATGAGCCATCCACCAAGTTTAACGTGAACTCAAGACCAGCAAGTTTCGCTTGCTCTTTCAGGTATGCAATACGCGGTGTCCAAGAGTTGTATCCGTAGGTGATGGCAAAGCTCAAGCGTTGGCCCTTGTCGTTAACACGAATACCATCTGCGCCCACTTTGTCAAAGCCCGCTTTTTCGAAGTGTTTAACCGCCGCATCAGCATCAAACTTTGGCGGTGTATTGTTAGGATCATCGTATTCGCCATGACCAAAGCCGAGTCCATGCGGTTTACGTGAATAATCTCCACGCATGATGTTTTCAATCATGCCGTCATAGTCAGTGGCTGCCATAACACCTTTACGCACTTCTAGGTTATCCAACATCGGCATCGCTGTGTTCATCCAAAGACCACCAGCTCCTTGCGGTGCTTCGTTAAAGCCCCAGTACTTTTGGATATAGCCTTTTTTGTACACATCACTATTGGTTTTGTCATGCCAAAAGCTTGGTAGCACCATCTCAAAGTAGTCTAAGTTGCCTTTCTCAAAGTGCTTCATGGCAATATCAGGATCGCGAATCACCTTAATGCGAACCTTTTCAACGTTATAACGGTTTTTATAGTAGCGGTTGTTGTATCCCCACCAATCTTCACCGACATGTTTGAATGTCACGCTCTTACCTTTCTTCACTTGATCAATGTAGTAAGGCGCTGCGGTTGGCTCAGATTTAAAGTTAAACTTTCTGACGAAGTTATCAGGCATGCCATCGTTATTTGCGTCCTTTTCTCCTTCAAAGAAGTGTTCAGGACGAGGCTGAAAACCATTACTTGGCATGTTAATCATAACCATAAGTGAGTCATGACTTTGAGCTACAGCAAGATTGACTTTGATCGTGTAGTCATCAATTTTTTCAACACTCACAATACTGTTTGTGAAGAAGTCGTTATACCACGGGTCGATAATGTCTTTTGACGTGTAGTACTTCATCATAAAGACGTAATCATCTGCTGTAATTTTTTCACCATCTGACCACTCGGCCGTTTCGTCGAGTTTAAAGAATACGGTTTTGTTGTCCTCTCCAAATGCCCATGACTTAGCAAGTTGAGGGATCCATTTGCCAGTATTTGGATGACGCTGAGCCAGTTTTGGTGAACCATCCATTAAGTATTGGCGCAAACCTGAGTTCGCATCTGGACCAACACTTCGTAATGTTTGCGGAAAGCTCTGAATGTAAGTGCGATAGGTGCCACCTCGTACCGCTTCTTCAGAGGCAAATAGAGGTTCGTTGTTGTTTGAAATCCATTCGATATCAGCTGGCAATTCTGCCGCACTCAGTTGAAAACTGGCAGCGGTCAGTGTTGCTAGTACTGAAAATGGCAGTTTTTTAGTCATGTTTCTTCCTTGTTGTGTTTGCGCACTAAGGTCGTAACAAGGAAGACAGCGTGTGAAAGCTCACAGAAAGCTGCGATTTAAAATACGCAGATAGGAAATAATAGGAACGTAATATGAAGTGACGTCCTGCCAGCTTCTATATTAATTTCAAAGAGTTTCACTAGGTCATCCTAGACCTTACAACGCAGTGAATGCATCTTCGCCATAGTATTCTTTAGACATTTGTAACGCAAGCCATCAATAATACATGATTGCATTTTCGAGGCATCACAGTGAGTTATGTTACAAAAGTGTGATCGGCATAGTACCAAGCCCTACTTTACTCAGAATAAACCGCAGAACCTTTATCTCAATTGGCCCCGATATACCAGTTAAAGCAAGTAAATGATCAGACATAGCTGGTTAAAAGGAATGGTTGTTTACCGCGATTAGTATTTTCATTCGATATAAAAAGTGAGGCATCTTAGCCTCACTTTTCTCCATACAATCGAGACAGTGCTTACATGTTAGATAAGCTCTCATTGATCGACTTCAGCACTTCTGCAGGATTTGACGCTTGAGTGATAGGGCGACCAATCACAAGATAATCTGAACCTGATTGGATAGCGTCTACTGGCGTCATGATACGGCGTTGGTCACCTTGTTCTGAACCAGCAGGTCGAATACCAGGGGTCACTAATTTAAATTCTTGGCCTAGTTCGCTCTTCAGTAGTGAGGACTCTTGCGCTGAACATACCACGCCATCTAAACCTGCGTTTTTGGTCAAGGTTGCTAGACGAATAACTTGCTCCTGAGGCGCAACATTCAAACCAATACCAGCTAAATCACTTTGTTCCATACTGGTTAGTACCGTTACACCGATAAGAAGTGGACGATCTTTACCATATGGTTCAAGAATTTCACGTGATGCCGTCATCATACGCTCACCACCGCTCGCGTGTACGTTCACCATCCATACACCCATTTCAGCCGCAGCGCGAACTGCTTTCGAGCAGGTGTTTGGAATATCGTGAAATTTTAAATCTAGGAATACAGAGAAACCACGTTTATGGAGTTCACGTACAAAATCAGGACCAAATAGCGTAAACATCTCCTTGCCAACTTTTAGTCGGCATGACGCAGGATCAATTCTATCTACAAACGCAAGTGCATCTGCTTGGTTATCATAATCCAGTGCGACAATAACTTTTTGGTCGATCATTTCATCTCCTAACTGTTTTGGTTCTTATTCAATAAAAAGTTAAAAAAATGCAGCGGACAGAAACTCTGCCAGCTGCATTAAGAATTATTCACCATCCAATCCGCGGATTGGCTTGATCGTCCCCCATCCTTTACAGGACGGACAATGCCAATAAAGGGAATGGGTAGAAAATCCACACTTCCGGCATCGGTAATGCGGTTTCACTTTTAACTGTTCACCCACCATCGCTTGTAGTGTTGATAGGCTGTCTTTCGCTCGACCATCTTCTGCTTCTGCAATGTGGTAGTCAATTAAACGGTAGAAGCCCTTCATGGTTGGGTTTTTCAGCAATTGTTTCGTCAGTAACTCTTGAGCAGCCCCAACGTTCTCGTGATGAGCAACTAATTGAGCCAACATCAACTCGGCTGATACGCCTGCTTTCTTATCAATACAAGCTCTCAGAAACTCGACAAGTTCATCTTCCTGACCCAGATGATGATAGCATTCTGCAATAGTTGGCAAGACATCACTGATAAAGTCTTTATCTTGCTCAAGTACCCCCGTCAGATATTTGATGGTGTGCTTATAGTCTTCAGACTCTAGGTAAATTCGTCCCAAAGCAATACTTGCTCGAACACACTTCGGGTCTTCCGCTAACGCTTTTTTAAAATGCTGTATTGCCTTATTAGTATTCCCATCAGCTTGGTCGAGCATGGCTATTTCACACCAAAAATGGGCAATATTTGCACGCATCCTTGAGCGTTTATTACCTAACTTAGCCAATTGGTTCGCGTAATAAATCGCCTTTTCCCATTCTCGTGTTTGCTGATAAATGGTCACTAATTGTTGAAGAGCCGCCTCTTTGTAATCTGGCTCTTCGACTAACTGTTCGAAGATTTTCTCTGCACGATCAAGAAAACCTGAGACCATGTAGTCTTTCGCTAACTGTTGAAGGGCGAGGTTCTTTTGGTCCAGTGTTAAGCCTGAACGAGAAATAAGATTTTGGTGAATTCTGATTGCGCGGTCGACTTCACCACGAGACCGGAACAGGTTACCCAACGCAAGGTGAGTATCGATGGTCTCGTTATCAACTTGGAGCAATTCAATAAAGTGATCGACAGCCTTATCTGATTGGTCTGAGAGCAGCAGATTAAGACCCGTCATATACTGACGAGAGATTTGATGAGATTGCTTCTGCTTGTCTTGCTGAGCGCTGCGATGCCCCATATACCAGCCATACGCAGCAGCTATAGGCAACAACAAGAAGAGTAGTTCAAGCATTAAAGTTAAGCCTTATCCTTATGCCTGTTTTTCAATGGCTGGCTTATCAGCAGCGTTGTTTGATTCAGTTGGTTCGTACTTTTTCAGTTTTTTCTTTAAACGACGGACCTGTAGCTGAGTTTTCAGTTGGATGCTACCAAAGATAACCCACGCTAAAGCAAAGCCAACCACAAATACTACACCTAATAGCGTAGATAAGTGGAACTCTCCTTTTGCTAGAAGATAGTTAAAAGTCACGAGCTCTTGGTTTTGGGAACCTAACGCCAATGCAATTAAAAAGAGAGCTAAAACAGCAACGATTTTTATAATTTTCATGTTACATCACCCTTCTAGGAGTAAGTCGGTAAGATTATGCAGGAAAATGCTTCTTCAGACTACGTATATTAGCAATAATCTATACCCAAGTAACCTCAAGATGCTTAGTTTGTAGACATGCTTAGAAGTTAAAGTTATTTGGGTATAGAAAACAGCTGAATCCACAATTAGATTAGTAAACGATCTTAGATGTATGACTAACTTGGATACATTACAAAAAAGCGGCATACACAAACGTATGCCGCTTTTTTCAAACTAATAAGAGTGCATTAACCAATATTTACACGCTCACGAAGTTCTTTACCAGGTTTGAAATGTGGAACGTATTTACCTTCCAATTCCACTTTATCGCCCGTTTTAGGGTTACGACCTACGCGAGGCTCGCGGTAATGAAGAGAAAAACTACCAAAGCCACGGATCTCGATACGGTCACCGCTCTCTAGTGTAG
>NZ_WXWS01000472.1:0-6649 GCF_009904715.1 Vibrio sp. V42_P2S4T144
ATTTTAAAGACGTCATCACATCGTCTTCACTGTAAACACATAGTCTTCACTGTAAAAAGGAATCTAACGTGAAAATACTAGTGCCAATCAAAAGGGTCATTGATCCCTACGTTAAAGTTCGCGTGAAAGCGGACCATAGCGATGTTGAAACCAATAACGTCAAGATGACGATTAATCCATTTTGCGAAATAGCCGTTGAAGAAGCCGTACGACTAAAGGAGCAAGGTATTGCAGATGAAGTTATCGTTGTCAGTGCCGGCGGTAGCCAGTGTCAGGAGCAACTACGTACTGCGCTTGCGTTAGGTGCCGATCGCGCTATTCATATCGATACTGAAGACAAAATAGAGCCATTGGTCGTCGCTAAGCTGCTCAAAGCTCTGGTTGAGCAAGAACAAGCGCAGCTTGTGATTACGGGTAAACAATCCATTGATACTGACAACAACCAAGTTGCTCAGATGCTGGCTGCCCTACTTGACTGGCCTCAAGCAACTTTCGCTTCCGACGTGAAGATAGAAGATCAAAAAGTTCAGGTCGTGAGAGAAGTGGACGGCGGCTTGATGACGGTCGCGATGAACTTACCTGCGGTGATCAGTACTGACTTACGCCTGAATGAACCGCGTTTTGCCTCTTTGCCTAATATCATGAAAGCTAAGCGCAAGCCGTTAGATACCATCACACCTGACAGTCTGGGTGTTGAAGTGGTATTTAGCCAAACCATTCAAGAAGTCACACCGCCAGCGCAAAGAAAAGGTGGCATCAAGGTTGAATCTGTCTCAGAGCTTCTCGATAAGCTGCGTAACGAAGCGAAGGTGATTTCATGAAGAACTTAATCATAGCAGAACATGACAATAACCAATTGCATGCGGACACACTCAAAGTGGTTAATGCAGCAAAACAAGTCAGCCAAGACAATGTTTTGATCGTAGTGGGCCACCAGTGTGAAGAAGTCGCTCAGCAAGCTTGTCGCGTTGATGGTATATCAAACGTAATTTGTGTCGATGATGAGCAACTTAAGCATCAATTTGCCGAGAGTATCGCACCTATTGTAGTGAGTATTGCTGAAGGTTTTGACGCAATCTGGGCTAGCTCATCATCAAAAGGGAAAGACCTTGCACCTCGAGTAGCAGCGAAGTTCGGCGTTGGGCAAATTTCCGATATTGTCCAAGTTATCGATGAAAACACTTTTATCCGCCCTATTTACGCAGGAAACGCATTTGCCAAAGTGACCACCAGCGACAAGGTTCGCGTCATCACCGTGCGCGCGTCTGCGTTTGAGCCGGTTACTTGTCACAACCAAGCTGATATTAAGCATCAGCAGGTCACTATCTCAGCTCCAATGGTTGAATTGGTTTCTGTCGATAAAACCGTGTCAGAACGTCCTGAATTAAGCGCGGCAGAGGTGGTTGTGTCAGGTGGACGCGGGGTCGGTAGCAAAGAGAACTTCGCGTTGATCGAACAAGTGGCCGATAAACTAGGTGCTGCCATTGGCGCTTCTCGCGCGGCGGTTGATGCCGGGTTTGTTGCCAACGACTTACAAGTGGGTCAAACCGGTAAAATCGTTGCACCTAAGCTTTATATAGCGGTTGGGATTTCCGGTGCCATCCAGCATCTTGCAGGAATGAAGGAATCCAAAGTGATTGTCGCGATCAACAAAGATCCAGAATCTCCTATCTTTGAAGTTGCCGACTATGGATTGGTTGGTGATTTATTTGAGGTACTACCTCAGCTTGCCGAACAACTTTAAACGATCAGATAAGGGGCGAACACTGCTATGTTCGCCCCTTTATTTTGTTTTTGGTCATATTCAAAAGAATTGAAATTAGAGGGACCTATGCCAAATTCTGCACCTATTTGGTCACCATCTGCTGAGCGCGTCAGCAATAGCAACTTATTACGGTTCATCGAAAAGGTTAATAAAGACAAAGCCGAAGGTACCGTAATCAACAATTACACGTCTCTACACCAGTGGTCCATTGAGCACAATGATGAATTTTGGCGACATACTTGGCAGTTTTGCAACGTAATCGGAGATATAAGTTCGCAAGTCAAGAGCCTTGGCAGTCCCAAATGGACACCAACAGGTTCTAATCATCATCATGTAAATAGAGACACAGTATGGTTTGCTGACGCCACGCTGAACTACGCAGAGAACCTCCTATCTCAGGCTGAACAATCACCAGAGCGTGAGTTTATTGTTTTTAGCAATGAAAGCGGTGAACACCGACAACTCACCGGTAAACAGTTGCTTGAACAAGTTTCTGCCATTCAACAATGGCTACTCAATTGTGGTGTCGGTAAAGGCGATGTCGTTGCGGGTTATTTGCCCTACCTTCCTGAAACCGTTATTGCCATGCTGGCCACCACCAGTCTTGGTGCCATTTGGACTTCAACCTCTCCTGATTTTGGTATCGATAGCGTCGTAGAGCGTTTTGGTCAGGTCAAACCGAAAGTTCTTTTTTGCTGTGATGGCTACCAGTTCGGAGGCAAAGCTTTCGATATGACGAACAAGAACACCACTCTTAGTAGTAAGTTAAGCAGTGCCTCCGAAGAGACTACTATTAGCGTATGCCAAATCGAATATTTACAAAACGCTGAGAGTGCTAGCACTTCTGAGTTTGTTTCTTGGTCCGATATTACTCACCACTTTTCTCCACAATCAATTCAATATCAACCAACGCTGTTTAATGACCCGTTATTCATTTTGTATTCTTCTGGTACAACAGGTCAACCTAAGTGTATTGTCCATTCCGCAGGCGGTACCTTGCTCAATCACCTCAAAGAACATCAACTGCATTGCGACATCAAATCGCAAGACAAGGTTTTCTACTACACAACATGTGGTTGGATGATGTGGAACTGGCATGTTTCCGCTCTTGCGAGTGGTGCAGCCTTAGTGATTTACGACGGTAGTCCGGTTTACCCTGATCACTCCGTCTTATGGCAATTAGCAGAAGAACATAGCGTGTCGCTGTTTGGTACTTCAGCGAAATACTTAGAAGCACTGGAACAGGCAAACTGCTCTCCAAAACTAGAACATAACCTGAAGTCACTCAAAACTCTTTGCTCAACTGGTTCGGTGCTTTACCCAGAACAATTTAATTATGTCTATCAGCACATCAAGCAGGACTTGCATCTCGCTTCTATCGCTGGCGGCACAGATATTTGCGGATGCTTTGTACTTGGAAACCCTATTTCACCAGTTTACAAAGGTGAATGCCAAGGCGCAGGGCTGGGAATCGACGCACGTGTTCTAGAGGATGGTGGACATACTATTACGCAAAAACGCGGCGAACTGACTTGTAATAACTCGCTACCTAACTTCCCTATTGGCTTCTGGAACGACAACGGCGAACGCTATCACAACGCTTATTGGAGCAAGTTTACCGATATCTGGCACCATGGCGACGATGTGATGCAAACCGAACATGGCGGCTTCATTTTTTATGGCCGTAGTGACGCAACCTTAAATCCAGGCGGCGTACGCATCGGTACCGCTGAAATCTATCAGCAAGTGAACGCGTTACCCGAGGTTGAAGACTCCATCGCTGTCGGCAAGTTAAACCAGCAGTCTGAAGAAATCTGGTTACTAGTAAAACTCGCTCACAACGTCGAGTTAACCCAACAACTCACCGATTCAATTCGCCAAACATTGAAAACAAAATGTTCACCGCGCCATGTCCCACGACAAATTTTTGCCATCAGTGATATTCCTAAAACGCGCTCAGGCAAATTGGTTGAGCTAGCAGTGAAACAATTGGTAAACGGACAAGCTGTAAAAAACATTGGTGCTATTGCTAACCCAGAAGTGCTGGAAGAAATTAAAACGCTTTTCAACATAGAAAGTGGCGCCACTGTCAATTAGAGACTCAACAAGTCTTCCAACAATACAGACGGGTATAACCTAACTGTATTTTTAGCTCGCTCGATAACTCCTCCCCACTTTCGTGGAAACTGCGCGAAATATGCTTCATGTACACAAAAAAGGTGAGATAATTCTATCTCACCTTTGAGCCATATGAGCGGGAGCATTAGTTTGGGGGTTAAGCTTTTATCAGTTGGCTCATATCTTCGCGAACTTGTGGCACCGTTAAACCAACGATGATTTGAAGGCTCTCTTGATTTCTAACAATATTCACCGCTCCGTGCTGTGTGAAAAATGCGTTCTCCTTTACAAGAGAGACATCTTTAACTTTAACACGCAAACGCGTCGCGCAATTAGTTAACAATTCAATGTTTTCTTTTCCACCCAGACCTTCAATAAAGGCACTAGCTTGTGACGGACTTGCGCTACTGTTATGGACCGCTTTCGCTTCTTTGTAGTCAGCTTTGGAATACAACTTACTATCTGCACCTTCACGTCCCGGAGTAAGTATGTTGTATTTTAAAATAAGCGCGCGAAACGTAACAAAGTAAACACCAGTAAACATGAGACCAATAATAATCTGAATCACGTATGTTCCTGCATGGTTACCAGCCAAAGGCAACCAGTTTTGGAAAATGAAGTCTATCAAGCCAGTCTGAAAGTTACCGGAAACACCAAACATAAAGGCGATCGTTGCCATTGTCGCAGATAACAACGCATGCAAAGCAAACAGCGCAGGTGCGATAAATAAGAATGTAAACTCTATTGGTTCGGTTATCCCTGTAAGAATTGCTGTGATTGCGGCTCCGAGCACTAACCCCATCACCATCTTTTTATTTTCTTTTTTCGCAACTGAATAGAGTGCTAGTGCGATACCCGTACAACCAAACACTTTACCCATTCCCGTCAACATCAAACCACCCTGAGGAAATTGTGTCGTTAAACTTTCCGAGCTCTGGGCGAATGTCTGTATATTTTGAATCCAATAGGCAACCGTTCCGCCATCGACTGCAACTGGCCCATAAAAAACGGGACCATATACGAAATGATGCAACCCCGTTGGTATCATGATTCGCTCTAAAAACGTAAATAGCCATACCCCTAACGATCCAGCAGAAACCAAAAATGATTGCAGATTGTTAATACCATGCTGAATACTTGGCCAAGTCAAACAAGTTAGAATTGCCATCACGACCATAATTGGGAAGCTAATGATCACAACCAATGGCGTTCCGCCAAATACAGCCGCCCAATCCGGTAGCTTTTTATCAAAGAATCGGTTGTGAACCCAAACAGAGAGACTTGCAATTAAAATGGCACCTAGCAAGTTGGTATCAAGCGTTAGAATGCCACCAACTTCAGTCAAACCTCGCTCACCTTCCGTATAGTTAACGCCCAGTTCTGGTCCCCAAAATTGAAGGATTCCACCAATAACGTAGTTAAACGTAATGTAGGAAACGAGTGTTGCAAGTACAGCGCGACCAGATGCTTTTTTAGCTAAAGCGATAGGTAACCCAACGGCAAAAATAAGTGCCATATTTTTAAATACAGCGAGAGATGCCTGTAAAATGATCGTCGAGACTTTAACCCAAGCACTCCCCTCTAGTGCCCAAGGAAACACTTCTTGATTTAACAGCACAACAGAGAAACCCAATAACATGCCCGCTGCTGGAAATAATAGAACGGGAACAAACATCGCGGCCCCGAACCTTTGAATAATGTCTTTCATATAAACCTCTTGTTTCATTCACGGAGCCTACAAGTAGGCCCCGAACGTCCAGTTGTTATTGAAAAAATTGAGGAAGGTAGGCTTTATTTTCTTCTAGTAATTGTTTTGTTATTTCTTTAGCTTTTGGCACATTAACCACGGTACGGTTAAGTGTGAGTGCATTAATCAGCTTTTGCTGACTTCCTTCGTACCAAGCATCCACGACTAATTTCTCGTAACCAAGTTGGCTCTCAATCATGGCTTTTTGGAAGGTTGGGATTTTTCCTACAGTAAAAGCTTTCGGTCCATCACTAGTTAGCGCAGCTGGAACTTCTACCATGGCGTCATTTTGTAAATTTGTAATAGCACCATTATTCGGTACGATGACGAGATACACATCGCTCAAGTTGTAGGCAAGCGAAGCCGCGACTCTCACCATGTATCGACCATGGATATCGGCATGCAGTGTTTCGTGCTTCGTGGTGCCCGCTTCAATTATTCTTGCGTTCAATTCGAACACTCGTTTCTCACGGCCGTTAATTACCTGCCTTGCGCGAGTATTATTGATATCCTCTTTCGCCACCATTTTTTCAGGGTACAAATAGTATTGAAGATACGTATTCGGCAAAAACTCTGGATTATCAGCAAGCATTGTTCTCATGTTTTTGAATGTGGCTTGCCACGATGGGTCATCCGCTATTTCCGCATCAACCGCACTGATCCCTTCTTTTAGGATGATATTTTTAATTTTATCCGTTAAGTCTTCACCCTGTTTGTTACGAATTTTGGTAAACCAGCCATAGTGATTAAGCCCAAAATATTCAGGAACAAAGTCCCAAATTTCACACCCTAACAATTGCGCATAGCTGACCATAATCGCTGCTGGCATATCACAAATATTTAGAATTCGCTTATCATGCGGAAATTCACGATTTAAAGCTTCAGCGACAATTGCCGCTGGGTTGGTGTAATTAAGAATCCACGCATCTGGACACGTTTGTCGGATCTCGTTCACTAGCTGGATCATATCGCCGATAGAGCGAAGTCCATATGCCATTCCCCCCGCGCCACATGTCTCT
>NZ_WXWS01000392.1:0-6638 GCF_009904715.1 Vibrio sp. V42_P2S4T144
AACTTAAGTAGCACGTTTATTCGTACTGCGTCCAAACCTTGATTCCAGGAGGGGACATTATGAACACCGTATTTATTGTTAATTTTGTCGGACAAGCGTCACCCGCCACGATTAAAGAGCTCGCTGCAATCACACACGAAAACGGCGGGAAATGGCTGATCAGCAAAGTAAACTTTATCGAAGACCAAGTTGCAGGTGTCATCAAAGTAGAGCTTCCAAGAGAAAATGCCGACATCGTTAAACAGGCGTTCTCTTCTTGTCAGACTCTTGTTGTTAGGTTCGTCGACTCTGAACCTCATTCATATCGTGAAGACACTATCTTCCAACTTCGTTTAGATGCCAACGATAGAGCGGGTATTGTGAATGAAATTACTCACGTTCTCGATAATCAAGGTATCTCAATTTTAGATATGGATTGTCAGCGTGTATTCATTGCAGGAGGCGGAGGGGTAAGCTCTAGCTTATTCAGCGCTAAAATGGCGATAAAACTACCTAGCGAGCTAGAAATTGAAGACATAGCCAATGAGTTAGAATCTCTGAGTGAAGACACTCGTGTAATTGTAGAAAGCTAACTGCATACCTTTAACGCTTCCCCAATAAAAAGAGCAGCAATTCAGCTGCTCTTTGTCGTTCTAATACTCAATACGTTTTATATCACTGACCACTGAGACAGTGAACGTTTGAAATCAGAGTAGTCAAATTCATTCAGTTTTTGAGTGTCACCATTCGAGCGTTCACAGTAGACCGACGGCATACGTAGACCGTTAAACCAGTTCAGTTTCACCATGGTGTAACCGGCACTATCTAGAATATGCAGACGCTGTCCTATCTCTAGAGGCTGTTCGAAGTTCGCCACGCAGAACTGGTCTCCAGCCAAACAAGAGCACGAGCCGATCACATACTCGTGTTCACCATTTTCAGATGCTTCAAGAATTGACGCTGGCTCATTGTAGATCAACGTATCTAAGCGGTGAGCTTCTGTGGCTGAATCGACAATCGCCGTCTTCTTTACGTTCTCAACGATATCAACCACAGTGACCACTAGGTCAGTCGTCTTGGTAATGATCGCTTCGCCCGGTTCTAGGTACATTTGCACGCCGTGTTTTTCAGCAAACGCTTTCAGCGCTAGGCCAAGCTTTTCGATGTCATAACCCGGCCATGTGAAGAACACGCCGCCGCCCATGCTTACCCAGTCCAGCTTATCTAGGTACTCGCCAAACTGAGCTGAAATAGCATCGAGTAAGCCGATAAACGCATCCACGTCTTTGTTCTCACAGTTCATGTGGAACATTACGCCATCAATACCATCAAAAATTTCCGGTTTGATGTGATCAGCCTGAACACCAAGACGAGAGAATTGACGCGCTGGGTTTGCTAAGTCTTGCCCTGCATAGCTCACACCTGGGTTTAGGCGCAAGCCAATCGATGCTTTGCCTTCGACAATATGACGATAAGCCGCTAGCTGTGACTGAGAGTTAAAGATCATCTTGTCACAGATGTCCGCCACATCGCGAACGTCATCTTCGCTGTAACCCACACTGTATGCGTGTGTCTCACCACCGAACGTTTCGTAGCCAAGCTTCACTTCAAACGGGCCAGAACTTGTTGTTCCGTCTAGGTAAGGCTTGATGATGTCGAATACACCCCATGTTGAGAAGCACTTCAGTGCTAATACAAGCTTCACACCAGAGATGTCTTTTAGCTGTTTTGCTTTCTCTAGGTTCTCAATCAGCTTGTCTTCATTGATCATGAAGTATGGCGTTTTTAGTTCGTTTTGTTGCATTTTGATACCTTACGTCTCTTCGCCTTAGCAAAGACACTATAAAATCGAACAAAGCCGACGCAAGTGCATCGGCTTAAACGTACAAATAAGAGTCGCTAAATTCTTACTTCAATTTATGGATAACAGGTTGTCCTGGCTCCAGTTCTTGAACATGCCAATCTAGACCAATAGATGGCATGGTTTCTAGGAATGGGTCTGGATCTAGTTGTTCCATGTTGAACACGCCTTTGTCTGCCCACTTGCCACGGAAGAACTGCAAAGCCGCAGTGATCGCTGGTACGCCAGTGGTGTATGAGATAGCTTGGTGTTCAACATCTTCGTATGCGACTTCGTGATCAGCGTTGTTGTAAATAAATACACTGCGCTCTTTACCATCTTTCTTACCTTGAACCCAAGTACCGATACACGTTAGGCCAGTGTAGCCTGGTGCGAGTGATGTTGGATCTGGTAGTAGTGCTTTTAGCACGTGCAAAGGTTGAACAACCGTACCGTCGTGAAGCGTTAGTGGATCTGGGCTGAGTAGACCGATGTCGCGCATCACATTGAAGTAGTTTAGGTAACGGTCACCAAAGCCCATCCAGAATTCGATGCGTTTCGCCGGGATGAACTCTTGCATAGATCGAACTTCGTCGTGCGCCATTGAGTACACTTTGTGTGAACCACAATTCGGGAATTCAAACTCAAGCATACGTGAGTGACAAGGTACTTGTTTCCACTCGCCGTTTTCCCAGTAGAACGAATCGCCTTGAATCTCAAGCATGTTCGTTTCTGGATCAAAGTTAGTTGCGAACTTCTTACCGTGGTCGCCTGCGTTTACATCCATTACGTCGATAGTATCGATTTCATCGAACAGATGCTTCACTGCGTATGCGGCAAACACCGATACTACGCCCGGATCGAAACCAGCACCAAGAATACCTGTAATGCCGGCTTCTTCAAACTTCTCACGGTAACCCCACTGCCAATCGTAAGCTTGAGGTACTTGTTGGCCTTCAGAGCACAAATCAACCGCAACAGATGTATCAAGGTATGACACTTTAGCTTGGTAACATGCTTCCATAATAGACATGTTCACCCAAGGAGGACCTGCGTTGATCACTAAGTCAGGTTGTACTTCTTTAATTAAAGCAACTAAAGAATCTACGTCGTCCGCGTTTACCGCTCGCGCTTCTAATTTCTTAGTTGAATCTTTCAGATTGTTTTTCTTCTGAATCGATTCGATGATTTTCTCACACTTACCTACGGTACGTGATGCGATTGTGATATCACCCAGAACGTCGTTGTTTTGTGCTGCTTTATGTGCAACTACCCAGCCAACGCCGCCTGCACCAATCTGTAGAATTGCCATAGTTTTCCGTTACCTTTGTTAAACTAGCTCTGCCGCTAGCGTATTGATTTTTGAGAGCAAAGATTCAAAGTCCGCCGTCGTCAGACACGGGTTCAAAATCGTAAATTTCAATGCAGTTTTATCGTCGACAATGGTTTCACCCAATACCGCGATACCGCGTGTTAACGCTTCTAAGCGCAACGTTTTGTTCAGTTCATCAAGATCCGCTGATTCATGTGTCGCGCGGAACAGAACCGTAGATAGTGATGGTTCAGCCAACAACTCAAAGTGTTTGTTATCTCGAATCATGTCCGCCACTTCAAGCGTCTGTTCAAGCAAATGATCATACATATCGCCTAGGGCTTTTGGCCCTACGCTTTGCATCGTCATAAACACTTTGAGCGCATCAAAACGCTTAGTTGTCGCAATAGACTTATCCACCAAGTTCGGTAGTTCGTCGTGTTCGCGGTTCAAATAGTCTGCATGGTGAAGCAGGAATTTAAAGTTAGACTTGTCATTTACCAATAGCGCACCACAACTGATGGTTTGGTAAAACAGCTTATGGAAGTCTACGCTGATGGAATGTGCACGCTCACAACCTTTCAGACGCGCTTTTTGGCTACTTAGAATCAGAGCTCCACCGTATGCACCGTCGACGTGCATCCACATGTCATGTCTCGCTGCCATATCGGCGATAAAGTCTAAGTCATCAATAGCACCGTGGTCCGTTGTACCCGCTGTACCAACAATGGCAAATGGGATCAAACCTTCTGCTTTGGCCTGATTGAGAACTTCGTCTAATTTAGTGACATCCATCGTTCCATCGGCATTAGCATCGACGGTCATGACCGCTTTTTCACCCAATCCCATCCAAGACGCTGATTTTTGAACCGTGAAGTGGGATTTTTTCGAACATACAATACGTAGCTTGTCTGCGTATTCAGGAAGGCCAAGCTTTTGAATTGAGTGTGCACTGAGTTTGTCAACAATCCAATCTCGCGCAAGCATCAAACCCATTTGGTTACTTTGCGTGCCGCCGCTCGTGAAGATACCGTCCGCTTTTTCACCTAACTCATATTTATCGCATAGCCAGTTCACAACTTTCTGTTCAACATAAGTCGCTGATGAAGCTTGATCCCATGAGTCCATCGACTGGTTCAAAGCCGCAATCATTGCCTCTGCCGCAATCGCTGGCATCAACGGTGGAGTATGTAGGTGAGCAATACAATCTGGATGTTGAGTAAAAATTGCGTTTTTCGCGACCAGCTCAGCAGCATCGTCGATAACGGTTTTAAGAGGCGCATTTCCATTATCAAGATCAACGTCGTGAATCGCTGCTTCCAATGCTTTTGGATCCATACCTGAATACGGTGCAGTCACTTGTTCAAACACTGACTTCATTGCCGTAGTAGTGTGATTCATCACCGAAGCAAATTCATTGCTGCCCATCTCTCCAGTGTGGATGAAATGCTTCTTCCATTCATCTTGTGGCTGAGTTTCGATGTGACTACCGCCAGCGGCTAAAATCGCGTCTTCAAATACACGTAAAGCAAAGTCGATTTGCTCAAACGAGATGATAAGAGGAGGAAGGAAACGAATTACTGCGCCTTCGCGTCCACCTTTTTCAACGATCAAGCCACGCTCGAGTGCTGCGCGTTGAATAGAAAGTGTGAGTTCACTATCCGCTTGAGGTTCACCAAATTTATTGAGCTCACCGTCTGGATTTTTAATCTCCACGCCTAGCATCAAACCTTTGCCACGAACCTCTGCGATACAGTTTACACGCTTTTGAATACTCTCAAGGCCGTAACGCAGGTACTGACCCGCAATATTGGCATGCTCAACAAGGTTATCACGCTGGATAATTTCTAATGCTTTCGCACCAGAGACCATAGCTAGCTGGTTACCACGAAATGTACCTGTGTGCTCGCCCGGCTTCCATGTATCATGTTGCTTGTTGATAACCAATAGCGACATTGGTAAGCCACCACCAATTGCTTTTGATAAACACAGAATATCTGGAACAATGCCCGACTCTTCGAACGCGAAATTGTAGCCAGTTTTACCAATACCACACTGGATCTCATCGAAGATCAGTAAGATACCGTGTTCATCACAAATACGACGTAACTCTCGTAGCCAGAATGCTGGCGCAGGAACAACACCACCCTCACCTTGCACTGGCTCCACGATAATCGCGGCAGGCTTCATAATGCCTGACTCATCATCGTTTAAAAGACGATCGATATAGCGAATACTTGCTTTCGCACCTTCATCACCGCCAAGCCCAAAAGGACAACGCAGGTTGTATGGGAAAGGCATAAAGTGCACATCCGACATCAAACCGGTTCGACGAGCTTTCGTGCCTAAGTTACCCATCATCCCCATCGTACCATTAGTCATACCATGGTATGCGCCACGGAAGGCAAACATAGTGTTGCGACCGGTAGTCTGTTTCGCGAGCTTGATAGCAGCTTCAACCGCATCAGCTCCAGACGGGCCACAAAATTGGATAACGCTGTTCTCGCTTAACTCTTGAGGAAGAAAAGACTTAACAGATTGAATAAACGTCGTTTTTGCTGATGTTGCAATATCTAGCGTCTGATATGGCAGTCCTGAATCTAATTGCTCTTTCAGAGCTTGGTTTATTTCAGGATGGTTATACCCCAAAGCTAGAGTGCCTGCCCCAGCAAGGCAGTCTAGAAAGATCTGTCCACGCGTATCTTCAACCAAGCACCCAAAGGCTTGTTTAATTGCGATCGGCAAACGACGTGGATAAGAACGTACTTCAGATTCATGCTCAGCCTGATCAATCAATACTTGATCTGGCGTTAAGTCATACGTTCCCTCAACGATAGGAACCTGAGACGAAAAAATGTTTGCGATATTGCTATCGACTTCAAAGGCAGTGCTCATACTACATAATCCCTTGAATTATAATAATTCTGTATCCTGTATTAATAATCATTAGAATGAAATTACAGGAGGTGTGAATACCCCTCCGCATTTGTCAGTGCATAAATGACAAATACAGATCATCCGCCACGATACTCGCGACTTTATATGTAAAAGGGATTAATCAAGGTTCTGTAATGCACCCGTTTTGTAAAACAGGACATTTCGGCAGTATGAAGCTGATTAGTGTGTGTTTATTCAAAGGTTTCAATGTTGGGTTTCCCATTAATATGCCGCGTTTACAGCATTAGTATCCCGTCTATCGACAAAAGGCTTTGCCGATACCTACCCTACGCAGTGTCACAATCAGCTTGAATGGTCACTACGCGTATCCCCCAGAGATCAAACGTTGTTAATTACGCTCCGAGATTGCGCGCGAATTTATCACAAAATAAAATCTTCTGGCAACGATTTTTCATATTAGTAACAGTGATGTAAATCACAACAAAACATACCCCATCGTAACTCGCATGTTCATATTCATGAGCTATGCTTTTATGCTTCTCTCAAACAGCTGTTATTTAAACAAATATTCTTGAGATATCATCACCTCACCCAACAGAGGTTTAAGGT
>NZ_WXWS01000615.1:0-6593 GCF_009904715.1 Vibrio sp. V42_P2S4T144
GCTAAATAATGTCTGTATTAATTAACAAAGACACTAAAGTAATCTGTCAGGGGTTCACTGGTGGTCAAGGTACTTTCCACTCAGAGCAAGCTATCGCATACGGTACGCAAATGGTTGGCGGTGTGTCTCCAGGTAAAGGTGGCCAAACTCACCTAGGTCTTCCTGTATTCAACACAGTTCGTGAAGCAGTAGAAGCGACTGGCGCAACAGCGACAGTCATCTACGTACCAGCACCTTTCTGTAAAGATGCAATCCTAGAAGCGATTGACGCGGGTATCGAGCTAATCGTAACGATTACTGAAGGTATCCCTACTACAGATATGATCGACGTAAAAGTGAAGCTAGAAGAAACTGGCGTTCGCATGATTGGTCCTAACTGTCCGGGCGTTATCACTCCTGATGAGTGTAAGATCGGTATCATGCCTGGTCACATCCACAAGAAAGGCAAAGTAGGTATTGTATCTCGTAGCGGTACTCTAACTTACGAAGCAGTTAAACAAACCACTGACGAAGGTTTCGGCCAGTCTACTTGTGTTGGTATCGGTGGTGACCCAATCCCGGGTTCAAACTTCATTGATATCCTAAAACTGTTCCAAGAAGACCCTGAGACAGAAGCGATCGTTATGATCGGTGAGATCGGTGGTACTGCAGAAGAAGAAGCAGCAGCATACATTAAAGAAAATGTAACGAAGCCAGTGGTTTCTTACATTGCTGGTGTAACTGCGCCTCCTGGTAAGCGTATGGGCCATGCTGGTGCGATTATCTCTGGTGGTAAAGGTACTGCTGAAGACAAGTTCGCTGCACTAGAAGCGGCTGGCGTTAAAACTGTGAAATCTCTAGCAGAGATTGGCCAAGGTCTACGTGAAGTGACGGGTTGGTAATCGACCACACTACTTAATAAGTATTAAAAAGCCTGCGATTTCGCAGGCTTTTCTTTTTCCGTTTCCGTGGATTTATGTTTGTTGTTAGCAAGGTCTTTCGCGTTTAATACTCAATGCGATTATGCTTTGCTTTTAATCAGCTGGCTCAGCATAAATAAGGATGTTGCACTGATCACTACGGAAGGGCCGGCCGGTGTATCGAAGTGCCATGATAGGCTAAGCCCCATCAGTACTGCCACAGAGCCAATAATGGATGCGAACAATGCCATTTGCTCTGGTGATGAAGAGACTTTACGTGCTGTTGCTGCTGGGATAATTAGGAGCGAAGTCATGATCAACGCGCCAACGAACTTCATACCTACTGCGATTACTACACCCACCATTAGCATTAATACCAATCTAACTAAGTCTGTATTCACGCCCTCAACAGCGGCAAGTTCTTCACTGACAGTGCTAGAAAGCAGCGGGCGCCAAAAGACGTACAAACACGCACTTACCGCAACAACACCTGCGTAAATAAACATCAGATCTTGTGGAGAGACGGCAAGTAAGTCCCCAAATAGGTAGCTCATTAAATCGACGCGCACGTTTTCCAAAAAGCTAACCGATACTAAACCGATAGAGAGTGCACTGTGTGCCAATATACCTAACAACGTGTCTGTAGCCACAAGTTGTTGCTTTTGCAGAGTGACAAGCAAAACGGCCAGAGCTAAACAGCAGACGAGTAGGGCAAGGTAGAGGTTTACGTTGAGCAAGAAGCCCAGCGCTAGGCCCATTAACGATGCATGAGCTAGGGTATCTCCGAAGTAAGCCATTTTACGCCAAACGACAAATGACCCAAGTGGACCGGCAATGATCGCGATACCAATACCAGCAAGAATAGAAGGTAGGAGAAACTCAATCATGATGGTGATGTCCGTGTTTATGGTGGGAGCATGATGTCGCATCACCGCTTACTGGCGTTCCGGATAAATCGTGATGATGGTGCTCATGGTCGTGATGATAAAACGCGAGAGATTCTCTCGCTGCATTGCCAAATAGCGCGATGTAAGAAGGGTGCTGAGTAATAGTGGCAGGTGAACCTGAGCAGCAAACATGGTGATGCAGACAAATAACATCGTCCGTTTTCGCCATCACTAAATGTAAGTCATGCGATACCATAAATACGCCACAATCAAAGCGGTGACGAATGCTCTCAATTAAGTCATAGAGATCGATTTGACCTTGGATATCCACCCCCTGAGCTGGTTCGTCTAATACTAATAGCTGAGGACGCTGAAGCAGAGCGCGCGCCAGTAACACTCGTTGGTTTTCACCACCGGATAAGCGATGCATATTACTATTAAGTAAATGTTCAGCGCCAACAAGCCTTAATGCATCAATGCACTCCTGCTTACTGTATTTTCCTGCTAAATTTAGGAAGCGGGTTACATTCAATGGAAGGGAGTCATTGAGCTTCAACTTTTGAGGAACGTAACCAATTTTCAGTTTTCTTTGTCGGTTCAACTTGCCGCTAGTCGGCTTTTGAAGACCTAAGATAACTTTGACTAACGTTGATTTTCCCGCTCCATTGGGACCAATTAGGGTAGTTATTTTGCCCTTTTCTAATTCCATACTAATGTTATCGAGAACTCTGCGGCCATCGAACTCGACGCATAACTGCTCAAGATGGACTAAGGAAGACATGAATGAAACTCATTTGCAAATCAATAATGTTATAATGTAACATTATCTCACTTTCCACGCCATATCCCAAGTAAAACTATGAAAAGAGCATTAATTCTTGCTGCCTCAGCAATGTTAACACTGCCAGCACAGGCGGTAACGGTACTGACGAGTATCAAACCTATTCAGTTGTTAGTAACAGAGCTTACTCAAGGAGTAACTTCACCAGACGTGCTATTGCAGTCTAACACATCACCCCATGACTATGCTTTGCGTCCATCGGATGTTAAAAAGGTCGCTTCGGCTGATTTGGTTATCTGGTACGGACATGATCTTGAACCGTTTCTAGAGAAAGTTGTTTCGGATAGATCGAATACTTTGACTATTAGTCAAATTCCAAATCTAGAATTGCGTGAATTTGATAGTGAGCACAACCATGACCATGATGGGCACGATCATGGCTCACATGATCCGCACTTTTGGCTAGGTGTAAGCCAAGCACAACAAGTGGCCAAGGCTGTTGTGAATCAACTTGTATCACTTGATCCGGAAAATGCAGCTCAATATCAAGCGAACCTCAAAAAGTTTGAACTCGAGCTAAAAGACACTGACCAACAGATAAAGCAGAAGCTGGCACCAGTAAAAAACAAAGGTTACTTTGTATTCCATGATGCTTACGGTTATTTCGAAGATCGTTATGAACTAAATCAAATGGGGCATTTTACTGTGAGCCCAGAACGCAAGCCAGGAGCGAAGACCTTAATTCAAATTCGTCAAAAGCTAAGTGGTGGAGGTGTGGCTTGTGTATTTTCTGAACCTCAGTTTACCCCGGCTGTCGTTCAGAGCGTAATGAGAGGCAGTGATGTCGCTAAAGGCGAGCTTGACCCGTTAGGGAGTACAATTGAAGCAAAACCTGGCAGTTACTTTACTTTTCTCAACAATATGGCGAATAGTTTTGAGCAATGCTTGAACAAAAAGTCAGATTAAGTGCTGTCGTAATGTAGGAGTAGTCTTTTTAACGTGATCCAGTAGTAAGAATTACAACCTTTGGTAAGGCGAGCCTTTTCTCAGAAAGTAATTGAGATATCATTACCAATAATTATCAGCTCAAAATAACCGTATCAATCCATGTTTTACAAACGATGAACGGTCACTTTCAGAGCACAAATTGATACAAAAGGTTTTCGTCTTGCTACGCCAATTAGCCCTTGCTCTGTTGGGCTTTGTCTTATCCTACCAAGCATTTGCGCTTCATAATGCAAATGCGATCTTTTACCCTTTGCCAACTCAGGCAAAGGGTACTTTTATCGCGGCTAAAAAGTTGTTCTTGGGTGAAAAGGGCGGTTTGTGGATTCATGACGTACACGGGAGAGTCCTGTTTTACGATGGTCAAACTATATTGCCTAAATCAGGTAGCTTCCTACAAACGTCGGCCAAGCAGTTGGCCTATCATAAAGGTGCTTTTTGGACCTTTATTGAAAATGAGGTCTATCGAACTTATCCAAATCAGGAGCGACGTTTAGTCTTTAGTTTAAATCCAGGCTCACAAATAAGAAAAATAGGGTCTTCAAAGAACTATATTTGGGTGAGTGATGGCGCGCATTTCTATACCTACAATATCGACACTAGCGAGTTAAACTCTTTCTCTCTATTGCAGCTCTATCAACATAGTAATAATAGCTACGTTTACATTAATGATGCGGTGCTAGTTGAAACGAAGTGGGCACTAGCAACGACTTCCGGCTTCTATCTTTCTGAAGGTGATAAGTTTGACCATGTAGCTGCCTCAGGTCAAAACTACATTGAGAAAGTCTATTATTCACACACGCGAAGAGAAATTTTGATAGGTACATTGCGTGGCGCTTTAATTTTCAACATTTACCAGCCTGATAAAGAAGTGATTAGAATTGGCGGCTCACATGTTTTGACATTCGCAGAGACAAATCAAGAGTATTGGGTGGGGACAGAGCATGGCCTTTATTTGTACTCATTTTTTTCAGGTGAGGTCACCGAAGTCGCGCCTGCAAGTTTTCTTGAGTTAGAGTTAGATAACACGAAGATTTATTCGTTGTTGAGTGACAATATGGGAGGGATGTGGATTGCGACTAACCAAGGTATTCGTTATTACTCGCTATTTAGTAAAAAATTTGAACGAGTGACCTTTAGTAGTTATGACTCACACACCCTATCAGGACGAATTCGGCAAACTATTGAAGGTCCTGATGGTGCGCTTTGGTTTGCTGATGACCGAAAGATTTATCGTTCAGGAAAGAGTGGGATTAACCAAGTCTTAGAGTTGGAGTCGCAGATCAATGAATTTGCGTTTCAAAACGGCATGCTTTGGCTTGCAACCTCAAAAGGGCTGGAAATATTTGAGCTAAATGGTCTCAACAAGATTACATTTCCTTATTTACAGGTTATGGCTGGACATGCCGTAGAGCATGTGACCGTTGATGGTGATGACCGTCTTTGGGTATCAAGCGGATACCATCTTTACAATGTTGATACTGCTGCACAAAGCGTACGAAACTTTGGAAGTGAGTGGCTAGTAAGTCAGTATTTGCCTGCTAAGGTTACGCGCCTATATGATACTGAAGACGCCCTATTAATAGGCACCGATCATGGCGTATACCAATACAGTAATGACAACATCCAGTTTATCCGTTTTTCAGAAAAGTTTGGTGAATCATTAGACATGACCACGGCGGTTGATGGCAGCCAGTGGTTTGCTTCATCTTATGGTGTGTTTAAAACTGATACACGAAGCGATGAAAAACGTGTTGTTGAAATGAGTGAGCCCAACGCCAGACCTGCTTGCTTGATCAGAGACAGGCAAGGTGTATGGTTAGCTTCCTCTGTCGGTTTAAGCTATTACCACCTTTCGGGTGAGTTAGTGAAACATTACTCATCGTCATCAGGCTTAATGAACAATGAGTTCCTCCCTGGTATTTGTAGCGTTATACAGCAGACAGAAATTGGTGAGCGAGAGCTTGTTCTGGGGTCGAAGTACGGACTCGTAAAAGCAGAAGCATCCAAGCTGCTTGTATCTAATCCCCCAGAGTCTAAGTTTATTGTTAGCCAAGTAGTGCTTGAAAATGAAGTTCTGCAAGTTGGTAGTGCCGATCTGAATGGGCTCACACTGCCATATGGATCTTCGCTGAGTTTTTTATTCGGTGTGATGCCAAAACCAGACAGTCAAAATTTGTACTATCGATTGAACAACGATGACCCATGGCAAACGTTAGAGGGGGGCCAACTGACACTCGAGCACCTTAGTTCCGGTGAATATCACTTGCAGGTCAGTAATGAGTCTCAAGTTGCCACTGGAGTCGTTGGTTTAGAATCTCACTTTATCGTCCTTCATCCTTGGTATCTATCGCGATTTGCTATTTTAGGCTTTGTCGTAGCTAGTATTGCGGTCGTCGCATTACTTGTTTTCTGGCGCTCTCGCTACGTTGTACAGGCTAACCGTGATCTAGCAGCTCAAGTGACTCTCAAAACGAATCAGTTAAGACATCAAAGTAGAGTGTTGCTTACGAGCAACCAGCAATTACGTAAACAGATTCAAGTTAGAAACCTACTCGTAGACCATGTAGCTCTATCCATAAAATCAAGCGTCGACTTTATTGTGGCGAAACTACCTATGCCTCTGGATACTGCGACAGAGGATCATTTGGCTAAAACGAATTGGCAGTTAAATGAACTCAAAAGTGTTCCAAGTGATGTAAGTGGTGGGAGTCAGAACTACAACTTGAGTCAGATAACTCAGTCAGTGGTTGATGTATGGCAAGATGACTTTGCAAAAGCGGGTATTTTGGTAGAGCTAGAAGATGAGAGTAAGCAGAGCCGGGTTGCTCTGGAAAGCTTTAATCTTGATGTTATTTTCAATAGCATTTTTGCCAATATCATCAAGCGCTCTTTCCGGGGTCAAACGGTTAGAATTATGCTAGAAAAGGGGCATGATATTGTGTCATTGAGCTTTCTTGATTACGGGACGCAATTACCTAATAAAGTCGCGACTGGGCTTCCATCTAACTTAAATCACTC
>NZ_WXWS01000224.1:0-6583 GCF_009904715.1 Vibrio sp. V42_P2S4T144
ATGTATTTCTATTACTCAGCAATGAATGCGGGTAAATCAACAACGCTTCTTCAATCCTCTTTCAACTATCAAGAACGCGGCATGACGCCAGTTATTTTTACGGCTGCGCTAGATGATCGTTTTGGTGTCGGTAAAGTGAGCTCTCGTATTGGTCTTCAATCTGACGCACATTTATTTCGTCAGGATACCAATTTGTATCAAGAGATCGCAGATCTGAATGAGGTTGAAAAACGTCACTGTATTCTTGTTGATGAGTGTCAGTTCTTGTCGAAAGAACAAGTTTATCAACTTACTGAAGTCGTTGATAAGTTGCATATTCCAGTATTGTGTTACGGCCTTCGCACCGATTTTCTAGGCGAACTTTTTGAAGGCAGTAAGTATCTATTATCTTGGGCAGACAAGCTGGTTGAGCTCAAAACAATCTGCCATTGCGGCCGCAAAGCGAATATGGTTATTCGTACCGATGAACACGGCGTGGCAATTAAAGAAGGCGATCAAGTTGCGATCGGCGGTAACGATAAGTATGTCTCCGTATGCCGCCAACATTACAAAGAAGCGCTCGGTAAATAAGCCGTATTGATATAGAAAAGCCACCGTACTTGGTGGCTTTTTGTTTGTCGGTTAGAAAAAGCTAGACTAAGTCAAAACCAAATCGCTCGAGTAAAGCCTGGTAAGAAGATTCGACTTGCTGAGGGATGTTCTGCTCGGTTTGAAATCCTTTCTCTGGATAGCTTTTCACGCGAGAGAAATCTTCCATTAGTGCTTCTAGCACCATCATTAATGGCATGTCTTCATTAATGTACTCAAAAAATGGAAGAGCCGCAGAGCTTACTTGGAGCTGAGTGTAGGGTGACTGCCACTGTTTTTCAAATGTCGCGATTGCTCTACGCTCCATAAACGGTTTTTGTACCAGAATAAACGAGGAACACTGTTTTCCTTCCTCTTTTAATCGTTGCTCAGTAAAGCGAACGTTTTCTCCACTGTTTGTGGATTTAGTCTCGAGCAAAATTGCTTCACTTGGAACGCCCGACAACTTTGCAATCTCGGCAAAGGTTTCTGCCTCGCTTTTTTCAAACAGTCCATCTGTGAAGCGACCTTCACCCCCTGAAAATACAATCAAAGGTGCCAACTTTTGGTGGTAGAGCTTGGCAGCGTGCTCCGCTACACGCACATCATTACTGCACATCACAAACAAACAGTCCGCAGGTTTCAGTTCATGTTTGAGTTGCATGTAATCCCAAAGCGTTTCTATATGTCTATAGAGCCTCATAGCGCATCCAAAGTTGAATTGAAGTGAAATCGATAACCAAGTGAGAGTAGTTTGTCAGCCAGAATACGCTTGTCAGCTTGCTCTGTGACGGGTGGAAGAGGTATCTCACTTCCGATTTTGTTTATGGCAGCTTGGTAGAACTCAGCCTTGCTGACAGTATGAGGTGTAGTAACGTTAATGACTTGGTTGCTTAAATTGCCTAAGGCAAATTTCGCAGCCGAGACAGCATCATCTTGATGAAGCATATTAGCTGGTGCTTTACGACTAACTTGTTGAAGCCTTGCTGCAAAGCGAGATGGGTGTCTATCTGGCCCGATTAATCCGCTACAACGTAGAATAACAAAGTTAATATTCGAGTCGATAACATGCTGCTCTGCTTGAAGCATAATACGTGCATTGTCAGAGAAATAAGGGCTTTCGGCTGCTAAAGAGAGTGACGCGTCAGCTTCTTCCATATCGGAAGCAAGGTTAGGGTAAACCGTGGTAGAGCTGATCATGAGAAGTTTTTCAACGTTGTTTTGCTTAGCTGCGTTGGCAAGTATTTGCCATTGCTGTGCATATTCTTGACCGCGTCCTTTACGAAATCCTGGAGGAAAAGCACCGATAACGTGCGTAATTTGATGCTGTTTGAGCAGCTCATCTAGCCGTGCTGTGGCGTTCAATTGATTGAAATCGAACAGTGCGGAGTGAGTTAATGAGGTGGGTAACTCTTTTAATCGAGTTTGGCTACGACGAGTGACGACAACATAGTGTCCATCTTTCATCAATGTTTCTGCTAGCGGAGTTCCGAGCCAGCCTGCACCTACGATCAATGTATTTGCCATTTGGGTCTTCCTACTTACTTATGTCTGCCCGAATAGGTTGAGCAGTTCTGCTTTGGCTTGTTGATGGAGGGGATCTGAATGCCATTTCTGGTGCTGAATAAGGTCAACATTGACTTGCCAAGCCAGTTTTGTGAAATCATCCCCAACTTTTTTTAATGTATTAGGTGAATACGCGACTAAATGCTGTGGTAGAAAGCACCAACCAAACCCTTTATTCGCCAATTCCAACAAAATATAGTAGTTATCAGCGTACCAGATATCTGGGCTAAATGCTTGATTGAGACCACATGGCTCTGCACTTTTGGATCGTATGACCAATTGACGATGTTGTTTTAGTTGATCAATGTGAGTGATTTGCTGCTTTGCTAAAGGATGCGTTGAAGAGACATAGACATCAAATGCAATATTGCCAAGATTGGTGAAATCGATGTGCCTTGGCATTTGTAAATCACTCAAAATAATCCCAGTCGTGGCGCGTTCCGACTTAACCAATTCAATGATATCAGGGCTTGATGCCGTTAAGCATTCAACTTGTAAGTGTGGAAAGCGTTGCTCTAACTTCTTTAGCACATCCGGCAAGCGAGTCAGAGGAATCCCTTCATCAATAGCTAAGGCTAATTTGTTCGTTGGCGTGGAAAAGAGCTGCGATGCCCTATTGTTTAGGCGGTCGAGTTGGCTGATTGTTGCTTGTGCATAGGGTACGAGAGCGAGGCCATTCTCAGTTAATTTAGGGTACCTGCCTGATCGATCGAAAAGCTCAACACCACAGTCGATCTCCATATTCATGATGTGCTGGCTCACTACAGATTGAGCTCGCCCCAGTTTTCTAGCTGCTCCTGAAAATGATCCTGCTTCTGATGTAGCAATGAAAGCTTGCAGTTGTTCGATGGTAAACATATCGCTTAAACCGATGGTATCTAACTTTTGGTTATCTAAATGATAGATAAAATTCTAAGCATTGAGTAGAACTATTTGGACAGAGAAATATGACTCGTAACGAACGAATTTTTCATGCAGTACTTTTTGAGTTAATCGCACTCGCGATTATTGTACCAGCGGCTTCATTGATCACTGGAAAGGGTTCTAGTGATCTCGCGTTGGTTGGGGTCGGGTTGAGCATGTATACCGTGATATGGAACTACATCTACAACTTGTATTTTGATAAGTGGTTTGGTGACAATCGAGCTGAGCGAAGTTTAGCGATGCGGCTTGGACACACTATTGGTTTCGAGGGAGGATTAATCTTTATCTCTCTACCTGTGATTGCCTGGTTCTTAGAAATTACGCTTCTTCAAGCTCTGATGCTGGAAGCCGGCTTCCTCGTTTTCTTCCTATTTTATGCCACTGGTTTTAACTGGTTGTATGACAAGGTTCAACCATTTAGCAAAATGAAAAAGCGATTATTGCCACAGGCATCGACAGGAAAAATATAGGACTAAAAAACGCCACCGAGTTCGGTGGCGTTTTTTGTTCAAATTACACAGACAGAACTCTCAAAATCTTATCTGCATGTTCTGCAACTTCAATGCCTTCGTCTGTTAGATAACCACCGTCAGGCTGTGTACAAAGTTGCTTCTTATATAGACGAGCAACGGCTGCCTGCATTTCTTCTGACGCGTCTGTATGAACTTTAATACCAGTTGCAGCACTACTTAGGTCGAACTGAAGAAGTAGATTCAATTCGGCGATATGTTCAGCTGAATATTTCATAAATGATTCCTTTGCGCTTTTTTTACCAAGCTAGTCTGAAAAGTAGCGTTGGGCAACATTCAACGACAAGAAGTGTTAAGTATGGCGCTATCAGGCTGATATAACGCAGGATCTTTGTTCGAAATGCCGAATACTTGTTAAGTATCAATGATACTTACGGTAGCGAATGATAGGCGCTATTTATTGCTTGATCTCCCAATAACAACGATTTTAGTAAACACGCCAAACAGCACTTGAAAAAATAGGGAAATAGAGCGATTATCCGCGCCTCTTTAAATGTTTCTAAATGTTACACCAGAATGAACTTTAATCAGTTTGACTCACTATTACCGCCACAAGCTGCGGAACGCGCGGCTGAAGTGGGGGTAGGCAAAGCAACGAAAGCTCCAATCAAATCTTTTCTGCTCGCCATTTCTGCGGGGCTTCATATTGGTATTGCTTTCATCTTCTATACCACGGTAACGACAGGCGCAGGCGAGCTGCCTTGGGGCATTACACGACTCATTGGTGGTCTGGCATTTAGCCTTGGTTTGATTTTGGTGGTGGTTACTGGCGGCGAGCTTTTCACTAGCTCTGTGCTGACACTAGTTGCGCGTGCGAGTGGAAAAATCTCTTGGCAAGCACTTATCAAAAACTGGTTGGTGGTTTACTTTGGCAATATGGTTGGGGCCATTTTGCTCGTGGCCTGTATGCTAGTTACCAAGCAATATATGTTTGATCATGGCCAAGTTGGTCTTAACGCGATGGCGATCTCCCAACACAAATTACATCATGGTTTCTTTGCTGCTGTTGCGCTTGGCATTATGTGTAACGTATTAGTTTGTATTGCAGTTTGGATGACGTTTAGTGGGCGAACATTGACAGATAAAATAGCGGTCATGATTTTGCCTGTGGCTATGTTCGTGTCGGCAGGTTTTGAGCACTGTATTGCGAACATGTTCCAAGTACCTATGGCGATTGGTATTAAGTACTTTGCGCCAGAAGCGTTTTGGCAAATGACAGGGGCAGATATTGCAAACTACGCGGACTTAAACATGATGGGGTTCATCGTAAACAACCTAATTCCAGTTACGATAGGAAACATTATTGGTGGTGGCGTATTTGTTGGCATGTGGTATTGGATGATTTATCTACGCGATGAAGATAACCATTTGCGATAAGTTTAGAAGATCACAAGAAAGGCGAACCAGATGGTTCGCCTTTCTTTTTATTTGTCTCTGCAAATGTCAAATAAGTCGAGTCATGCTAAATCAACTCTTCGTTGATGCCAAAATCGGTTGGGAGCCAATGAGAAGTTACTTCCTTTGGTTCTTGAACTAGCCAATCCAGAGGTGCATCGGACAGGAGTTCATCGTAATTTTCTTTGATCATTAAGACATCCATGTACGTCTCTCCAAGTTTGTGGTCACTGCCTTTACTTTAAAATTAGAACATGTCAGTCACGTGATCAATGCATGACGATTCGATTGATCACTTATGTTGCTATGTTTCTGGTTGCGTATAGGTTTTGGGGGCTTATCCACATTTTCTGTGGATAACCTGTATCAAAGGTCGTGCGTATCTAAACTTACAAAGAAAATTTCATAAAATTAGAGGCTTATATCAAAAAGAACTCTACCTGACTTTTCATCTGAAAGCGTCTTGATGAGTGCTCGAAGAATAGTTGAGTTATTCAGTTATAAGTACGTTCGACTTGGCGACATGAGTTGTTTAACGGGCTTTACCCACAAGCGCCAACTAACCGTGAGTTTTGGTCGATTCGGGTTGCTCGATTTTTATCTTGATTCGGCCTTCTTTGGTTTGTACCCAGCGCAATGTCATTTCTAACGTTATGGTTACGGAGGCACTCAACATGACGAAAATAGCCAGCATAATTACTAACTGGTATTTAATCGCAACCATCGGGCTCGCGCCACCTAGAATTTGACCGGTCATCATACCCGGTAAGGTAACCAGCCCTGTAGTGGCCATAGAAGCTAAAGTCGGGGCAAGGGACTTTCTAAGAGCATCCTGAATGAAGGGGAAGGATGCGTAGCGAGGAGAGGCTCCAAGTGAGATTGCAGCCTCATATTCTGCTTGTCTCTGCTCAAAAGCCGTAAACAAATTCTGAAGAGCGATGATATTACTACTCAAGCTGTTACCCAATAACATACCAGCAAGTGGGATCATGTACTGCGCATTGTAAATAGGGGATGGTTGCACTAAGCCTGCTGTAATTGCTATCAGAAGTGGTATTAGACCACAGGTAAGGCCCGTTAGTAGCGGAAGCATAAGTGGCTTTTTAGGTAAGCGAGCTTTTCCCGCAATTGAGCTGGCACCAATCAGTAGCATGATGGCAAGCCAAAGTATATTGACAAGTAAGCTGTTTAATTGAAAAAGATATTCTAAATACACGCCAATCAATATGAGCTGAAGTGTCATTCGGATAACACTGATTATGGTGTCTTTTGCTATCCCTAATTTGTAGCGGGCATTGATAAAGAAGGGGACCAATAAAATCAAACCAAACAGTGCCAGTTTGACCCAGCTTATATCCACCACGTTATCCATAATCGCTCCTTGAAAATACGCGAATAATTGTATCTAAGCCTCCCCTTTATATGAACCACTATGTGCACTTTTTGCTGTTCTTAAAGTAAACCTTGAGTGCTATTTTAGACATTAATACGCAGCATTCTGTTTACAAGTGGTTATCTTTTTCGGAGTTTTTAAGTCGATTTATGGCATGGTAATTACGATTTAAATGTGATCGATGTTTCTTAAATGTTGGTTATTTAAC
>NZ_WXWS01000455.1:0-6565 GCF_009904715.1 Vibrio sp. V42_P2S4T144
GTTATAAGCGCTCATTTTGAATTTGAGAGGCCAGAACTAAGAGCAAGATCGACTGAAGGTTGTCTAGGGTTGTATTTAAGAAGAGCATTAGAGGCTAAAAACAAAAAAAGAGGCGTAATAACGCCTCTTTTTTTCGCTTGATAACCTTTAGCGTCGACGACGTCCACGCGTTGGATATTCTGAGTCATCTGATGGCTGACCACTTAATGGTGGAATCTTCTCTTTCCCCGCCAGTTTCTTCTGCAGTGAAAGCATCAACTCAGCTTCGGCTTTTGGTAGTTCGCACTCTTCAATCAGCTCGTTGATATCAGCGCCAAGCTGTACCATTTTAGAAGCGCGACTGTACAAGCGACCATCAGTATCAGCGTGTTCGAGTTCGCGAATTCTCTCGTTTAAGTGCTGAATAATGTCTTGTTGCTCGGTCACTTTTTGTCCAAGACCAACAACAACCGAGCGCACTTCGAGTAACTGCTTACTCAACTTTTGCACTTCTTTATCTGCGTGTCGAGATTGAGCTCGTTGTTGATCTAACTGCTTTTGTAACCCCGAGCGAATCCGCAGTTGCAAAACAACCAATACCAACACGATAAAAGCAACGCCACCCGCAAGGAATGGGGCAGATAAAAGAGTCTCTTCAGCCATCATCATTCAGCCATTAAAGGTGAGCCATCTCGTCCCACTCGTCATCTGTTAGCAGCTTGTTCAAATCCACAAGGATAAGAAGCTTGCCGTCACGGTTGCTCACACCCTGGATGAACTTCGCACTCTCGTCGGTACCAACTGAAGGCGTCGTATCAATTTCAGAAGAACGCAGATAAACAACTTCTGCCACGCTATCTACTAAGATACCAATCACTTGACGCTCAGACTCGATCACAATAATACGAGTGTTGTCAGTGACTTCGCCTTCCATCAGGCCAAAACGTGAACGTGTATCGATAACAGTAACTACATTACCGCGTAGGTTGATGATACCAAGTACATAATCTGGTGCACCTGGAACAGGGGCAATTTCAGTATAACGAAGTACTTCACGAACTTGCATTACGTTGATGCCGTACGTTTCTTCTTCTAGCTGGAACGTCACCCACTGAAGAACTTCGTCATTCGATGCATCTTTCTTCACTTCTACTTCAAAAGCTTGAGACATAGTTAATCCTCGTTAATGTCGTTCCCGACTTAAATCTAATTCAGTGATTTGACATCTAAACCGGCGTTTAGCATGTCAATGAGCGCCTGGACATGAATTAAGGCACACATTTTTTCTTTTACCATGCCCGCTAGCCAAGGGCGTTTACCCGCCTGCTCACGCCAGCGAACCTTGTCGATATTAAGCGTTTCAGTCCCCATTAATTGGTTACTGGCCAACCCCCACATGCTCTCACCAAGCATGACGACATATTGGTAGTTATCTTTATAGCTATCATCACGAAGCTTATCTGCCATCACCCATTTCGCGGTATCGACGACATCAAACTGCTGCTCGCGATTTGTTTGTAGCCCCAAATACCAGGCGGGTTTTCCTATCAAATGGTTAAGCTCGCTAATGCGATGAATACCACCTAACTCATCAAGAGGTACAGCAAACGTGACACCATTCACATCAAAGTAAAGAACTTGGAAGTCCTCACTTCGCTTCGTGCTTTCCCAGACCGTTGGTATATCGGAATCTGCTTGTGTTTCGAGTTCAGTATCGACGTTCGATTCTATATTGATACTTTGTTCGATCACTGCGTGAGGTTCATCCACCTCTGGTTGCGCTTCCTCAAAAACTGGCTCATCAATCACCCAGTCCTGTATTTCCTCAACACCCTGAAGCTCAGGCACCTCACTAAAGGTTTGTACCTCAGGCTCAGCCGCTTTTATCTCTGCTGCAATATCAATCGTATTTTGTTCAAGAATACTATCAATATCCAACTCAGCCACTGGGTTGCTTGCTTCAAGCTGACTTAATAGCCTTTGAACATCTTCCAGGTTTGGAGCTTCCAACTCTGGCGGATATGTTTCTTGAAACTGGTACGTTTCTGGCTCCGAGTATTGTAGCTGTAATTCTGGCTCTGGCTCTGGCTCTGGCTCTGGCTCTGGCTCTGGCTCTGGCTCTGGCTCTGGCTCTGGCTCTGGCTCTGCAGATGATACCTCTTGAGCCAACAGGTCAAGGTCTTCCTCAAGAGTCGTTATTTCAGTTTCATCATCCAGTAATGCATTAAAGTAGTCATCAAGTGCTTGTTCACTGGACAGCACATCATTACTGCTCATCGAACGCCAACCTCTCCAGGTAAATCAGTAGCTGTTTATAGGCAAACACACCACGGCTACCAGATGCAAAATGCGAAGCTGGCAAGTGCTTTAAACTGGCATCGCGGAACTTGGTATCAATAGGCACCGCTGAGGTCCACACTTGATTTGGGTAATCTTTTTTCAGTTGCATCAATGTCTGCAATGACGCTTTCGTGCGCTTATCGTACATGGTTGGGACGATAGTCACTTTGAAACCGCCCGGGCGAGATTTTTGCATAATGGTTAGCGTACGCATCATGCGCTCTAGACCTTTCATCGCCAAAAACTCTGTTTGAACAGGAATCAAAATTCGGTCACTGGCTGCCAACGCGTTCACCATCATCACGCCAAGGATTGGCGGACAGTCAATCAACACATAGTCATAGTCTTGTGAGACAGTTTGCAGCGCCCGTTTTAAGATTAATCCCATACCACTGCGATTACCCATTACGCGATCAAGCGTGGCAAGGGACATATGCGCGGGAATGATATCCATTCCTTCCAGCTCTGTTTCTAAAATCAACGGCTTAACCGTCTCACGAGAAAACGTCTTCAACTGGAATAAATCAAATAGGCTCGAAGTTACTGCATCAGGATCATAACCGAGATAAGTAGTCAGTGAGGCGTGAGGATCAGTATCAACCATCAATACTCGATGGCCTTTCTGGCTCAATAAGCCCGCCAATGTCACTGTTGAGGTGGTTTTACCCACGCCTCCTTTCTGGTTAGCTACACTCCAAACAATCATGATGAATCCTAAGCTAGGCCAACTTCCACCAACATGCGTTCAGCAATGCGGTCAAGCGGTAAATCTTCTGAAGAAATGCCTGCTTTAGCAACCGCTTGGGGCATGCCATAAACAACACAACTTTCTTCATCTTGTGCCCAAATTGTTGAGCCTGAAGACTTCAACATGCGAGCGCCCTCACGACCGTCTGCACCCATGCCTGTCAACACTAAAGAGAGCACTTTGTCGCCATATACTTTTGCGGCAGAACCAAAAGTCACATCCACACATGGTTTGTAGTTCATGCGGTCGCCGCCATCAATAATGCGAAGACGAGCAGCGCCCGCTCGTCCATCTACCATCATTTGTTTCCCACCTGGTGCAAGGTATGCCACACCGGGCTGTAACACATCGCCATCTTGTGCTTCTTTCACTTGAATCTTACACAAGGTGTTCAAACGACTGGCAAACGCAGCAGTAAACGTTGCTGGCATGTGTTGAATCAATACAATCGGATGCGGATAGTTCATCGGCAAGCGCGTCAGAATTTTTTGTAGAGCAACGGGGCCACCTGTTGATGTGCCAATTGCCGTCAGTTGATACTTCTTACCAGAAGCACGGTACTTTGTCGCAGCAGGTCGAGTTGGTGTTGGAGTCACAGGTGAAGCAGTTCTTGAACCTAATGATCGAGTAGTCGTGCTGGTACTCGCTGTTGGGCGAGCGATAGGTCGACGCATGAAAGCGCGCTTCGAGGCAATCTGAATCACACGCTGTTGAAGTAATGACACCGCTTCTTCACGGTTACGCGCAATGTCCTCAAACTTTTTCGGTAAGAAGTCCAATGCGCCCGCATCTAGCGCATCAAGCGTAGCTTTCGCCCCGTCGTGGGTCAGGGACGAAAACATTAGAATTGGCGTTGGAGCAGCGGCCATTATTTCACGTACAGCTGTAATGCCATCCATCACTGGCATTTCAATATCCATCGTGATGACGTCAGGTTTGAGAGATTTGGCTTTCTCAACCGCCTCTCTACCATTTACCGCAACGTCAATCACTTCTAGGCGCGATTCTGAGTTGATGATTTCGCTCACGCGACGTCGGAAAAAACTCGAATCATCAACGACTAGTACTTTAATCGCCATCTTATTCCTTTTAATAACGTCAGCTTTGCTTAAAGGCGTGAAGCCGCAGCATATCGCTTAAGTAAATCAGGCACATCTAGAATTAATGCAATATGGCCATCGCTAGTAATTGTCGCACCAGCCATACCTGGAGTGCCCTGTAATAGATTATCGAGTGGCTTAATAACCACTTCTTCTTGACCAATAAGCGTATCCACAACAAAACCAACGCGCTGGTTACCAATCTGTACAATCACCACGTGACCGTGACCAGTACGCTCTTGGACGTTTTGCGATTTGGATGCCAACCAGTTTTGTAAGTAAAATAGTGGGATAGATTTCTCACGCACAATAATCGTCAGCTGACCATCTACCACGTTTGTACGACTAAGATCCAAGTGGAAAATTTCACTCACCGAAGCCAGTGGTAGAGCAAAAGGATGACCGCCAACACCAACCATCAGAGTCGGTAAAATCGCTAACGTTAGTGGTACTTTGATCGTAATCTTAGTGCCCTTGCCTAGCTCAGAATCGATATCGATTGAACCGTTTAAGGTATTGATCGCCGTCTTAACCACGTCCATACCCACACCACGACCAGAAATGTCAGAAATTTTATCTTTACTTGAGAAGCCAGGTGCGAAGATAAGGTTGAAGCACTCTTTATCTGTTAAACGTGCCGCCGCATCTTCATCCATCATGCCACGCTTCACCGCGATGCCACGCAGTTTGTTCGGGTCCATACCGCCACCATCATCTACGATGGATAGTTCAATATGGTCCCCTTCTTGCGATGCTGACAAAATCACTTTACCTGTGCGTGATTTGCCGGCCTTCGCGCGTGCGTCTGGCATTTCAATACCGTGATCAACCGAGTTACGTACCAAGTGAATCAACGGATCGGCCAATGCTTCTACAAGGTTCTTATCGAGATCGGTTTCTTCACCGCGCATTTCTAGCACGATGTCTTTATTTAGGTTACGAGCCAAGTCACGGACAACGCGCGGGAAACGGCCAAACACTTTCTTAATTGGCTGCATACGCGTTTTCATTACCGCGCCTTGTAGATCCGCAGTTACCACATCAAGGTTAGCGACCGCTTTGGACATCTCTTCGTTGTCGCTATTCAAACCAAGGCTTAATAGGCGGTTTCGAACCAATACGAGCTCACCCACCATGTTCATGATGGTATCAAGCGTCGAGGTATCAACACGAACGGTTGCTTCAGCCTGAGGTTTTTTAACCGCTGGTGCTTTGGCTTCTTCTTTTACGGCGACTGGTTTAGATTCTGGCTTTGGTGCTGGCACTGTTTGAACGGGTGCTGGCACTGTTTGAACGGGTGCTGGCTTAGCAACAGGCTCAGGTTTCGCAGGGCTTTGCTCTACGTTTGCTGAAGCAGGCTTCGTTGCCATATCCAATTCTTCTAGCGTTGGACCTTTACCTGAACCATGTAGCTCATCGAGTAACTTTTCGAACTCTTCGTCCGTCATTAAGTCACTGTCTTGATTTGATGAAGATGACACTGGAGCGGAAGGCTCTGCCGCTTTAGGTGGCTCTACTGGTACGGATGCAGATGCAGCAGCCTCTGCCGTAGAAGGGCTTTTTCCTACACCGTGCAGTTCATCGAGTAAACGTTCAAACTCATCATCAGTGATATCACCACTTTCAACTGATGGCGCACTCGATTGAGGCGGTTCAGATGGCGTTGTAGGTGTCGCAGACATTGAGGTGCCTGGCGCTGAACCTTTACCATGAAGCTCATCAAGTAGTTTTTCGAATTCGTCTTGGGTAATTTCATCAACAGAGCCGACACTTGATGGTGCTGACGGCGCAGCAGGTTCTTCGATGATAGGCTCGGGAATAATAGGCTCTGGAGTAGCCACTGGTTCTTCAACTACGGTTGCCGCTACTTCATCTTCTGACTCAGGTTTGCATAGACGATGAAGTTCTTCAAGAAGCTCAGGGTCCGCAGCTTCTAACGGCTCACGATCTTGAACAGCCTGGAACTGGGTATTAACCGTATCCAAGGCTTTTAGCATCGTATCCATTAAGTTTTGCGTTACCGTGCGTTGACCGTTTCGTAAAACGTCGAACACGTTCTCCGCACCATGACAAGTATCGACTAGCTCTGCCAATGAAAGGAAGCCGGCACCGCCTTTTACGGTATGAAACCCGCGGAAAATAGCATTAAGTAAGTCTTTGTCTTCTGGGTTATTTTCCAATTCAACCAACTGCTCAGAAAGCAGCTCGAGAATTTCCCCAGCCTCAATGAGAAAGTCCTGAAGAATATCTTCGTCTAAATCGTAGCTCATACGTTACCTTTAAAATCCAAGACTGGACAACAAGTCATCGACTTCGTCCTGCGATGAAACCGCATCTTCTCTCAGTTCTGGATGAAGAATCGGGCCTTCGGCTTCGCTTGTTTGTGTATTCTTTTTAT
>NZ_WXWS01000203.1:0-6562 GCF_009904715.1 Vibrio sp. V42_P2S4T144
TCTTACTTTCGAAACTTAAGCTTCGAAGCGTTGCCGTGTCAGCGAGGTGGCATTATAGAGATTGCGATCACATTGGCAAGCCCTTTTTCTCGTTTTTTTTGATTTTTTTATCGTTCGGATAAATTTGCATCAAAAGCGGTCAAAAGAGCACGTTATTTCTACAGTTCTCTAAATTTATCTGCGAAAAGAGCCACTTTTTCCCAATTGGTGTACTCCACCTCTTTGGTCGTATCGGTTTCGCCACCCGTCATCGACATAATGAACCTAATCATAGTTCTGTCGAACCAGCTATAACGTGGGTAATAAAGTGCACCAGCAAAAACACCGATTAGCGTTGGTTTCCAAGGCGACTTAATTAGGAACTTGCGAATGTAGGCACTACCTTCAGGTGTATCCTTTCCTTGGTCCTCTTTACGAGCGGTTAGGTTTACGCAGAAAAATGCCACTTTATTTTGCTCCAATTGATTGAGGTTTCGCTCAATAAACTGGTATAGCTTTTTATTAAGATGGCCATAGCGAATAGAGGCGCCTATCAATACTCTGTCGTATTGGCTGAAGTCAATCGTCTCGACATTATGTAAATCCACCAGCTCACAATCGAAATCTGGAAGTTGTTCATCTATATAGTGGAGAATTTTTTTAGTCTGCCCTTCGCGGGAAGAGTATAGAAATAATGCTTTTGCCACGATTTCCCCTTAGCTACGCCAAAACGTCGGCGTAAGTAGAATAAGTAAGGTAAAGATTTCCAAACGACCAAACAGCATAGAAACTATTAATACCCATTTTGCTTTGTCGTTAACATCACCAAAGTGAAGCGCCACTTCTCCCAAGCCAGGACCGAGGTTGTTCAGAGTCGCAGCCACCGCCGAGAACGCACTGAGCTCATCCATTCCTGTTGCAATCAACCCCAACATACAAACCACAAATACCAATGCGTATGCGGAGAAGAAACCCCAAACCGCATCGACAACACGTTGCGGTAGGGCACTGCCACCTACTTTGATGGTGTAAACCGCGCGTGGATGGACTAAACGTTTTAGTTCACGCGCACCTTGTAAGGTAAGAAGCAGGATACGGATCACTTTCATGCCGCCGCCTGTTGAACCAGCACAACCACCTATAAAGGAAGAGAACAATAACAGCACAGGTAAGAAGAGCGGCCAATCCGCAAAACCTGTTGTCGTAAAGCCCGCTGTTGTGGATATTGATACGGTTTGGAACAGAGCCTGATCGAAAGCATCGTATGTCGATGTGTAAGAGTGATGTTTCAGTAATAATAGAAAGCAAATGATAAATAGCAGCACTTGAATAAACAAGAAGGCGCGAAACTCAGGATCTTTCCAGTAATACTTGGGATGTACGCCACCTGATGCAAATGCAGCAAAGTGCAGTGTGTAATTACATGCAGATATAAGCAGAAAAACCACAGTAATCAGGTTAATCGCGTAACTATCAAAATATCCGATGCTGGCATCGTGGGTAGAGAAGCCGCCAATAGCAATGGTGGAAAAGCTGTGACTGATGGCGTCAAATGGCGTCATACCAGCTAACCAAAAAGCCGAAGCACAGGCGATAGTCAGGCTCAAATAGATGTACCAAAGCGCCTTAGCAGTTTCTGCTATGCGCGGCGTCACTTTAGTGTCCTTGACTGGACCAGGGATCTCGGCGCGGTAAAGCTGCATACCACCAATGCCAAGTACTGGCAAAATCGCCACCGCTAATACGATGATTCCCATACCGCCGAACCACTGCAGTAACTGTCGATAGAATAGAATCGCTTTAGGTAACTCATCCAAACCAACAATAACGGTCGCCCCGGTCGTCGTGAGAGCAGAAAACGATTCAAAAAACGCATCTGTCACTGAGACGTTCGGGTTGTCAGCAATGAGAAAGGGGATCGAGCCTGCACTGCCAAGTACTGTCCAGAATAAGACGACAATAAGAAAGCCATCTCGAGCTTTAAGCTCGTGCTTATACCTGCGGTTTGGGTACCAACAAACGGCCCCACAAAACAGCAGAACAAAAAATGTCGTGACAAAAGGCACACCAGCACCATCTCGATAGATCAGCGCAACGAGTGCTGGCGCAAGCATAGTGACACTAAAGAGTGCGAGCAGTAGCCCGACGATTCGAATAATTGAACGAAATTGCATGGATAAATTGACTAGCGAAGCTGTCCCTGTTGCTTCCTGTTTTTCATTATTGTCCGTCTAGCGGAGTGACAATTGCCTTTGCCCCGCTTTTATTAATGATTGCTTGGGTAAACGCGCTCACTTCTCGAAGCTCAATTTCCACCACTAATACGACCTGATCGCTGTATTCAGCCTCGACTTCTATCGCACCAAATTGCGGCATGATTGATTGTGCGATCGGCATAAACCCATAGTCTAACGTTAGTCTGAGCTTTGTGGTTATTTTTTTCTCAATAGTTTGAAGCAGCTTGAGCGCTTGTTGTACCCCACCCCCATACGCTTTAACCAAGCCGCCTGTACCTAACTTGATTCCACCAGAGTATCGCGTGACCACAGCCGTGATCTCCCCCACACCAGATCCAGACAGCTGAGCAAGGATCGGTTTACCTGCCGTCCCTGAAGGTTCTCCATCATCACTAAAGCCCCACTGCATCGAATCTTCTGGTCGACTAGCAACAAAGCCCCAACAGTTATGTCTAGCATCAGCGTGTTTAGCTTTGATTTGATCAACAAATGCTTTTGCAGCTTCGATACTTGGCGTGTGTGCCAAATAAGTAATGAAGACGCTCTTTTTAATTTCTTCTTCAAATTGAGCGGGCTCTGCTGGAATCAGATAAGGCTTGTCATTCATAGGATTATGGATTCAGGTTTATTTGCCTGAAGTCTATCACGAGTGTGATTTACCCGTCGCATAAGATCTGCCACAGCGCACAATGTTAAACACTTGTTTAAAAAATGTATTGAAATTAGACAATCCACGATCCAAACTAACTTTACTGGTCAAACCAGAACAAAAATAAAACGACTTCCTCGATACCTATTTGCCGAGGTACACGGCGTCGTTGAAATAGGTATACAGACAATCCACGATTGTATGTCATGGAGATAGACAATGATTTACCAAGCCGAAACCCTACAGGTAAAGGAAATACAAGATGGTATTGCAGAGCTAAGCTTCTGCTCTCCAAAATCCGTCAACAAACTCGACCTAGCGACATTGGAATCGCTAGATAAAGCTCTTGATGCGCTCATTGCCCATCAAGGCCTCAAGGGGTTGTTGCTCACTTCAGATAAAGACGCATTCATTGTAGGCGCAGACATTACCGAGTTTTTAGGTCTGTTTGCTAAAACGGATGCCGAGCTCGACCAATGGCTGCAATTTGCTAATAGCATCTTTAACAAATTAGAAGACTTACCCATTCCGACCATCTCAGTGATCAAAGGCCACGCTCTTGGTGGCGGTTGTGAATGTGTGCTAGCAACAGACATGCGTATTGGTGACAAAACCACCAGCATCGGCCTACCAGAAACGAAACTGGGAATCATGCCGGGCTTTGGTGGTTGTGTACGCTTACCTCGCGTTATTGGCGCAGACAGCGCAATGGAAATCATCACCCAAGGTAAAGCATGCCGAGCTGATGAAGCATTGAAAATTGGCTTACTCGATGCTGTTGTAGAGACTGATGCTTTATACGAATCAGCACTACAAACTCTTAACTCTGCAATTAACGAGAAACTTGACTGGCAAGCACGCCGAGCACAGAAAACATCTCCGCTAACGCTGAGTAAGCTTGAATCAATGATGAGCTTCACCATGGCGAAGGGTCTGGTGGCACAAAAAGCAGGTCCTCACTACCCTGCCCCAATGACAGCCGTTATCACGATTGAAGAAGGTGCTCGCTTTGCACGTAATGAAGCGTTAGACATTGAACGTAAGCACTTCGTGAAACTGGCTAAATCGGAAGAAGCAAAATCACTCGTTGGCCTATTCCTTAATGATCAATACATCAAAGGCATTGCGAAAAAAGCAGCGAAGTCAGCAAGTAAAGACACGCGACGTGCAGCCGTATTAGGTGCAGGTATCATGGGTGGCGGCATTGCTTACCAATCAGCGCTAAAAGGTGTGCCAGTCTTGATGAAAGACATCGCACAAGCGTCGCTCGACCTAGGCATGACTGAAGCATCTAAGCTGCTGAATAAACGCTTATCTCGCGGTCGCATTGATGGCTTTAAGATGGCGGGTATTTTAGCGTCAATCACACCGAGCTTACATTACGCAGGTATTGAGAACTCTGATGTGATTGTTGAAGCTGTCGTTGAAAACCCGAAAGTAAAAGCAGCAGTTTTAAGTGAAGTTGAATCCCATGTCGGTGACGACACCGTTATCACCTCAAACACCTCAACGATTCCTATCAACCTATTGGCAAAATCACTAAAACGCCCAGAAAACTTCTGTGGTATGCACTTCTTCAACCCAGTGCATCGTATGCCTCTTGTTGAGATCATCCGTGGTGAGCACACCTCTGATGAAACCATCAATCGTGTTGTGGCGTATGCTGCGAAAATGGGCAAATCACCAATTGTCGTTAATGACTGCCCAGGGTTCTTCGTTAACCGCGTATTGTTCCCATACTTTGGCGGCTTCAGCATGCTACTTCGTGATGGTGCTGACTTTACGAAAATCGACAAAGTCATGGAGCGTAAGTTTGGCTGGCCGATGGGACCGGCGTACTTGCTTGACGTAGTCGGCATTGATACCGCGCACCACGCACAAGCTGTGATGGCTGACGGTTTCCCTGAGCGTATGGGTAAACAAGGTCGTGATGCGATTGATGCACTGTTCGAAGCAGACAAATATGGTCAGAAAAATGGTAATGGCTTCTACAGCTACACCATAGATAAAAAAGGTAAGCCGAAGAAAACCTTCTCCGAAGCGATCTTACCGGTACTTGCTGACGTTTGTGCCGATAAGCAGGACTTTGACGATCAGACCATCATTCAACGTATGATGATTCCAATGATCAACGAAGTGGTGCTGTGCCTACAAGAAGGCATCATCGCGACTCCGCAGGAAGCAGATATGGCATTGGTTTATGGTCTTGGTTTCCCTCCATTCCGCGGTGGCGTATTCCGCTATCTAGACAGCGTGGGTATTGCTGAATACGTTGAAATGGCAAAACAACACGCCGAGCTAGGTGCGATGTACCAAGTACCGCAAATGCTGATTGATATGGCGGCGAAAGGTGAAAGCTTTTACGGTGCACAACAGCAAGGTTCTATCTAAGGAGGGATTCTAAAATGACTAATCAAACAAGAAATGTTGTCGTAGTCGATTGTCTACGTACTCCAATGGGTCGCTCTAAAGGTGGTGCTTTCCGTCATACACGAGCAGAAGATCTATCTGCGCGCCTAATGAAAGGCATTCTTGCGCGTAACCCACAAGTGAACCCAAGCGAGATTGAAGACATCTACTGGGGCTGTGTACAGCAAACACTAGAGCAAGGCTTTAACGTTGCACGTAATGCCGCGCTACTCGCGGGCCTGCCGATTGAAATTGGCGCCGTGACGGTGAACCGCTTGTGTGGTTCATCAATGCAAGCGCTTCACGACGGTACACGTGCCATCATGACTGGCGATGCTGAAATCTGCCTAATTGGTGGCGTTGAGCACATGGGGCATGTGCCAATGAACCACGGTGTAGACTTTCACCCAGGTATGTCAAAGAACGTAGCAAAAGCTGCGGGCATGATGGGCTTAACGGCTGAAATGCTTGGTAAATTACATGGCATTAGCCGTGAGCAACAAGACGAGTTTGCCGCTCGCTCTCACGCTCGTGCGCACGCAGCAACCGTAGAGGGTCGTTTTAAAAACGAAATTCTACCAATTGAAGGCCACGCCGCTGACGGCACCCTGTTCACTCTAGATTACGATGAAGTGATTCGCCCTGAAACATCCGTTGAAGGTCTATCTCAACTTCGCCCAGTGTTCGACCCTGCAAACGGTACAGTAACAGCCGGTACATCATCGGCTCTGTCCGATGGTGCATCAGCGATGTTGATCATGAGTGAAGAGAAAGCTAATGAACTTGGCTTGAAGATTCGTGCACGTATTAAAGGCATGGCCATTGCGGGCTGCGATCCTTCTATTATGGGTTACGGTCCTGTACCTGCGACGAAAAAAGCGCTCAAGCGTGCCGGTCTTTCAATTGAAGACATGGATGTGGTTGAGCTAAACGAAGCATTTGCCGCGCAGTCTCTGCCGTGTGCTAAAGACTTAGGCCTGCTTGATGTTATGGATGAGAAGGTCAACCTTAACGGTGGTGCGATAGCATTGGGTCATCCACTAGGCTGTTCTGGTTCACGTATCTCAACAACGTTGATCAACCTAATGGAAGCGAAAGACGCGAAATACGGTCTGGCCACCATGTGTATCGGTTTGGGTCAGGGCATTGCGACAGTATTTGAACGACCATAACAGTTCAAGACGTTGTTGTAGTGATCGAGCCAACAATCATAAGCAAATGAACTAGTACTAAAATTTTTAGTATTACACTTAAGGGCGACAATTGATGTCGCCCTTTTTGTTTTACA
>NZ_WXWS01000437.1:0-6552 GCF_009904715.1 Vibrio sp. V42_P2S4T144
AGATTAGCTCTACTCCCATGCTCAATATCTGGTTATACTAGATTGTTAATTTATTCAACCGTAATTACTCTTTATCGCCGTTGTTAGAGTTGAAAAACTCGGCATAGATGACGAATTAACGAGTAACAAGAGAATCGCGCGAACCTGACTTATGCAAAAATACGATATCAAAACCTTCCAGGGAATGATCCTCGCGCTGCAGGATTATTGGGCTCAAAATGGTTGTACCATTGTTCAACCGCTAGATATGGAAGTGGGTGCGGGTACCTCTCACCCAATGACCTGTCTACGAGCGCTTGGCCCAGAGCCAATGTCGACAGCTTACGTACAACCTTCACGTCGTCCTACTGATGGCCGTTACGGTGAAAACCCTAACCGTCTTCAGCACTACTACCAATTCCAAGTAGCGCTAAAACCATCGCCTGACAATATTCAAGAGTTGTACCTTGGCTCCCTTGAAGTTCTTGGTATTGACCCTCTTGTACACGACATCCGTTTCGTAGAAGACAACTGGGAAAACCCAACACTAGGCGCATGGGGTCTGGGCTGGGAAGTTTGGCTAAACGGCATGGAAGTGACCCAGTTTACTTACTTCCAGCAAGTTGGTGGTCTTGAGTGTAAACCAGTAACTGGTGAAATCACTTACGGTATCGAACGTCTAGCAATGTACATCCAAGAAGTAGACTCTGTTTACGACCTAGTTTGGAACATCGCACCAGACGGCAGCAAAGTGACTTACGGTGATATCTTCCACCAAAACGAAGTAGAGCAATCAACTTACAACTTCGAGCACGCAGACGTTGAATTCCTATTTGGTTTCTTCGAACAGTGTGAAAAAGAGTGTAAAGAACTACTTGAGCTTGAAAAGCCACTGCCACTGCCTGCTTACGAACGCATTCTAAAAGCTGGCCACGCATTCAACCTACTAGATGCGCGTAAAGCGATCTCAGTAACTGAACGCCAACGTTACATCCTACGCATCCGCAACCTGACGAAAGCAGTTGCAGAAGCATACTACGCATCGCGTGAAGCTCTTGGCTTCCCAATGTGTAAGAAAGAACAAGCGTAAGGGGTAGAGTAACATGGCAAAAGAATTTCTAATCGAGCTAGGTACAGAAGAGCTACCACCAACGCAACTTCGCACTCTAGCTGAAGCATTCGCAGCAAACTTCGAAGCAGAACTAAAAGGCGCTGAGCTTGCTCACGAAGGCGTGAAATGGTTCGCGGCACCTCGTCGTCTTGCACTTAAAGTAGCAGCACTAGCAGACAGCCAGTCTGACAAAGTTGTTGAAAAGCGTGGTCCTGCAGTTTCTGCAGCGTTTGACGCGGAAGGCAACCCAACAAAAGCAGCTCAAGGCTGGGCACGCGGTTGTGGCATCACGGTTGACCAAGCAGAACGCATGGTTACAGACAAAGGCGAATGGCTACTGTTCAAACAAGAAGTGAAAGGTCAGCCAACGTCTGAGATCGTCGTTGAACTTGCAGCGAAAGCACTAGCAAACCTACCTATCGCAAAACCAATGCGCTGGGGTAACAAAACAACTCAGTTCATCCGTCCAGTTAAGACGCTAACCATGCTAATGGGCAGCGACCTAATCGAAGGCGAGATCCTTGGTGTTGCTTCTGACCGCACTATCCGTGGTCACCGCTTCATGGGTGAGCAAGAGTTTACTATCGATTCTGCTGAGCAATACCCTGCGATCCTAGAAGAGCGCGGTAAAGTAATGGCAGATTACGAAGCGCGTAAAGCAATCATCCTAGCTGACGCACAAAAAGCGGCAGCAGCGGTTGGCGGTATCGCTGACCTAGAAGATGACTTAGTAGAAGAAGTAACGTCTCTGATTGAATGGCCAGTAGTACTAACAGCGAAGTTTGAAGAAGAGTTCCTAAAAGTGCCTTCTGAAGCGTTGGTTTACACCATGAAGGGTGACCAGAAGTACTTCCCTGTTTACGATGAAAACAAGAAGCTACTACCTAACTTCATCTTCGTATCGAACATCGAATCAAAAGAGCCTCGTTACGTAATCGAAGGTAACGAGAAAGTGGTTCGTCCTCGTCTTGCTGACGCAGAATTCTTCTTCAACACAGACCGTAAGCGTCCGCTTATCGACCGTCTGCCTGAACTAGAGCAAGCGATCTTCCAAAAGCAACTGGGTACGATCAAAGACAAAACAGACCGCATCACAGAGCTTGCTGGCTACATTGCTGAGCAAATCGGTGCTGACGTTGAGAAATCAAAGCGTGCTGGTCTACTAGCAAAATGTGACCTAATGACCTCAATGGTATTCGAATTCACGGATACTCAAGGTGTTATGGGTATGCACTATGCTCGCCACGACGGTGAAGCAGAAGAAGTTGCAGTCGCACTGAACGAGCAATACATGCCTCGTTTCGCAGGTGATGAACTGCCATCTAACGGTGTTTCAACTGCAGTTGCAATGGCAGACAAGCTAGACACTATCGTAGGTATCTTCGGTATTGGTCAAGCGCCTAAAGGCAGCGACCCATTCGCACTACGCCGCGCATCTCTAGGTGTACTACGTATCATCGTTGAATACGGCTACAACCTAGATCTTGTTGACCTAGTAGCGAAAGCGAAGTCACTGTTTGGCGATCGCCTAACCAACGACAACGTTGAGCAAGACGTTATCGAGTTCATGCTTGGTCGTTTCCGTGCTTGGTACCAAGACGAAGGCTTCAGCGTAGACATCATTCAAGCAGTTCTAGCGCGTCGCCCGACGAAACCAGCAGACTTCGACCAACGAGTTAAAGCGGTTTCTCACTTCCGTGAACTAGAAGCAGCAGAGTCTCTAGCAGCAGCGAACAAACGTGTAGGTAATATCCTAGCGAAATTCGACGGCGAACTAGCAGCAGACATCGACCTAGCACTTCTACAAGAAGACGCAGAGAAAGCACTAGCAGAAAGCGTTGAAGTAATGACGGAAGCGCTAGAGCCAGCATTTGCTACAGGTAACTACCAAGAAGCCCTAAGCAAGCTAGCTGACCTACGTGAACCAGTTGATGCATTCTTTGATAACGTAATGGTAATGGCAGACGACGAAGCACTTAAGAAGAACCGTCTGACACTACTGAACAACCTGCGTAACCTGTTCCTACAAATCGCAGACATTTCTTTGCTTCAAAAGTAATTCATTACTCTTCGAAGTGATTAAGAAATAAGTAAAAGGGAAGCAGATGCTTCCCTTTTTTGTTGCCTTCAAACCGATGAAGGTGACGCTTATTATTCATTTTGTGAACAAGACTAAAATTTGTAGGGTGAGACGCGTTTAACTTGTTGGTGTAGAGCTCGGATTGTAGAGGCACAGTTTTGCTATAACTGGACTGTTTATTCGGGGGAAGGACACAATGAAAAAAACAATTCTCGCACTCTCTATCGGTCTACTGAGCGCCTGCAGCCAGATACCAGAAAATGCCATCGTATTAAACGTTGGTGATGACACCGCTGTTTTTGAGGAAAACTCACAAGGCTTACTTGTCGCTGAGCAAAAACTCGAAAAAGGCAGTTATACCTTTACCATTGCTGACAGCAAGCAAAGCTGTGGCAGTAGCTTTGCCCTAGCAGAAGAAGATCGCATCAAATTCAATCGTCCATTAAAAATGGATAATTGCGCCACTGATGCACAAATGCCGATGCGCATCTTCAAAGCCAATACCTATCAATTTACGCTCAATCCAACCACCAACGAACTGACGGTAAAAATTAAACCAAAACAAAGTCAGGACATCACCTACTCTTGCCCTGTCGCAACTGACACGCCAAAAACCATCAACGTTGCTCAAACTTTTAATGATGGCACTGTCGTTCGTGATGCCTTAACCGAACAAGAAACCACTGTCGCCAATGGCAGCGTCACCATGCAACCGGGTCCTATGAGCCAAGGTCTATTGCTGCTAGAAGAAGTTGAACAGCAAGCCGACAAACCGTTCAGTTGGGACAATGCGACGGTGTACTTCGTCATGACCGACCGCTTCTACAATGGCAACCCAGACAACGACAACAGCTACGGTCGCAGCAAAGACGGAAAATATGAGATTGGTACCTTCCACGGTGGTGACTTAGCGGGTCTGACGAAAAAACTCGATTACATCGAATCACTTGGTGTCAATGCTATCTGGATAACCTCACCACTGGAACAAATCCACGGCTGGGTTGGCGGCGGCGATAAAGGCGACTTTAAGCACTACGGCTACCACGGCTACTACCACCAAGATTGGACCAAGCTTGATGCCAACATGGGTACCGAAGATGAGCTGAGAGCCTTCATCGATACCGCCCACAAGAAAGGCATCCGTGTAGTCTGGGATGTGGTCATGAACCATACTGGCTACGCCACATTAGCAGACATGCAGGAATTCGGCTTTGGTCAGCTTTACCTTGATGACCAAGAAGCTAAAGAAGTCCTCGGTGAAAAATGGACCGACTGGCAGCCAAAATCAGGACAAAGCTGGCATAGCTTCAACGACTATATCAAATACGGTGATAGCGAAGCGTGGGATAAATGGTGGGGCAAAGACTGGATTCGCACCGACATTGGCGACTACGATGCTCCGGGCTACAACGACATCACCATGTCTTTGAACTACCTACCGGATCTAAAAACCGAATCAACTCAAAAAACCGGATTACCAAACTTCTTCCACAATAAAGACACCAATGCGCAAAATGAGCTGCAAACCCCGCGTGAACACCTGATTACCTGGTTATCCGAGTGGGTGCGCGACTACGGCATTGATGGCTTCCGTGTCGACACTGCCAAACACGTTGAAATGGAAGCGTGGGCAGAGCTGAAAGCCAGCACCACCCAAGCGCTTGCTCAATGGAAGCAAAACAACCCGAACAAAGCCTTGGATGACCTACCTTTCTGGATGACAGGTGAAGTGTGGGCACACAGCGTGGTGAAGAGTCCGTATTTCGATAACGGCTTCGATTCCATCATCAACTTTGAGTTCCAATCTGATGTAGCACCAAAAGCGCTGAAGTGTTTCGCTCAACTTGATAATGATTACCGCCGTTATGCAGAACGCATCAATACCGATCCTGAGTTCAACGTGTTGAGCTACCTGTCTTCACACGATACACAGCTGTTTTGGTCAGCGCGCAGCCGCAGCTTTGATGACCAAGCACGTGCAGCGAATGCACTGATGCTGGCTCCCGGTGCAGTACAGATCTATTACGGTGATGAGATAGCTCGTGATTTTGGCATTACTGGTTCAGACGCCCACCAAGGCACACGCTCAGATATGCCATGGGATAAGATTCATGGCGAGCGTGAAGATCTGCTGCAACATTGGCAAAAGTTGGGTGAATTCCGTAAACGCCACCCAGCGGTTGCTCAAGGTAAGCACATCACTCGCAATCAAGAAGGTTACTACGCGTTCGAACGCCAATACCAAGACGACAAGGTGCTGATTGTTTACACCGGTGAGTAAATCACACTCTTTCCACCAGCAAGGGAAGCATAAGCTTCCCTTTTTTATTGTTCTTTTTGCCCTTTTGTCTCGTTCCTCTGGTCTGATGACGCACTTTTTTCTTTTTCGGCTTAATTCACACTTTGCGTTAATTACACATTGAGGTAAGGTCAAGGATTACTCGATAAGCCGATAAAACATCGGCATAAACATACACAAAGCAATCACAATGAATTAGGTATAAGTCAGCATGCAGTTCTCAAAGTTTGGTGAAAAATTTAATCAGTATTCAGGTATTACGCAGTTAATGGACGATTTGAATGATGGCCTGCGCACACCAGGTGCCATCATGCTCGGTGGAGGTAATCCTGCCGCCATTCCTGCCATGCTCGATTACTTTCACCAAGCCAGTGAGGAAATGCTCGCCAGTGGGGAGCTCGTCGCCGCCCTCGCCAACTACGATGGCCCGCAGGGTAAAGACGCGTTCGTCAAAGCGCTAGCTCAGTTATTCCGTGAAACTTACGGCTGGGATATTTCCGAAAAAAACATCAGCCTAACTAACGGTAGCCAAAGTGGCTTTTTCTACTTGTTCAACTTGTTGGCAGGTAAACAGCCAGACGGTTCGCACAAGAAAGTGCTACTGCCTATCGCGCCTGAATACATCGGTTATGGTGATGCTGGCATTGATGAAGATATCTTTATCTCTTACCACCCAGAAATCGAGCTGTTAGATAACGGCCTGTTTAAATACCACGTCGATTTTGAGCAACTCGCCGTCGACGACTCTGTTGCGGCAATCTGCGCGTCTCGCCCAACTAACCCAACGGGTAATGTACTGACAGATGAAGAAGTACGTAAGCTGGACAAGCTAGCACGTGAGAACAACATCCCGCTGATCATCGATAACGCCTACGGTCTACCTTTCCCGAACATCATCTTTGAAGATGTCGAACCGTTCTGGAATGAAAACACCATCCTATGCATGAGCCTATCTAAACTTGGCTTGCCAGGTGTGCGTTGTGGCATTGTGATTGCGAGTGAAGAAATCACTCAAGCGTTAACCAATATGAACGGCATCATCAGCCTAGCGCCGGGCAGTGTTGGTCCAGCGCTGGCAAACCA
>NZ_WXWS01000261.1:0-6547 GCF_009904715.1 Vibrio sp. V42_P2S4T144
CCAAGCGGTAGAAGCGGAAGATTACGATACTGCAGTAACCAAACTGGCTGAACCCTTCCCTGATTTAGTTTTACTGGATTGGATGTTACCAGGCGGCAGCGGCATTAACTTCATCAAGCATATGAAGCGAGAGGAATTAACGCGCAACATTCCAGTTGTGATGCTTACCGCTCGTGGTGAAGAAGAAGATAAAGTGCGCGGTTTAGAAGTCGGTGCGGATGACTACATTACTAAGCCATTCTCTCCTAAAGAGTTGGTTGCACGCTTAAAAGCGGTGATTCGTCGCGTTACTCCGACTGCACTAGAAGATGTAATTGATGTACAGGGATTGAAGCTTGACCCTGTATCGCACCGTGTTACGGCTAATGATGCGCCATTAGACATGGGGCCAACAGAATTTAAGATGCTTCATTTTTTCATGACGCATCAAGAACGCGTATACAGCCGTGAGCAGCTATTAAACAATGTTTGGGGCACCAACGTGTATGTCGAAGACCGTACGGTCGATGTTCACATTCGCCGTCTGCGTAAAGCATTGGAAGCTGCAGGGCATGATAAGCTGATCCAAACTGTTCGTGGTGCTGGATACCGCTTCTCGACGAAGGCATAAATTAACACGCAGCTTATCGGTACCATTTCTGGAGTTATGAGTGGTTGAAAGATTAACGTGGAAAAAGCTGGCCTGGGAGCTGGCTTTTTTTTACACCCCATGGGTGATAGTAGGTTGGATATTCGGTTATATGCCGTGGTTGCTTTTGGCAGCTACGGCATTGCAGCTTGTGTGGCATTTGCATAACCAAGTACGTTTATCTTCTTGGTTATGGGATGAAAAACGCCTCACGCCACCGTCTGGTAGCGGTAACTGGGAATCTTTGTTCAATGGGTTGTATCGCTTACAACAGCGCCAACGCCGCAAACGAAAAGAGCTTACTAATCTTATTCGTCGATTCCGAAATGGTGCAGAATCGCTACCCGATGCGGTAGTGGTATTCCGTGCTGAAGGCAATATTGTTTGGTGCAACAAGCTGGCTCAGCACTTACTGGGCTTCCATTGGCCAGAAGATTCAGGTCAACCTATCTCCAATCTCATTCGTACACCTGATTTTATCAAGTACCTCAACAAGAAAGACTTTTCAGAGCCATTAGAAATGCGTTCACCACTCAATGTCGAACGCATGCTAGAACTACGTATCGTACCGTATACCGAAGGTGAACATTTGATGGTGGTGCGTGATGTTAGCCAGTTAAAACAACTTGAGGGAATGCGTCGCAACTTCTTTGCCAACGTATCTCATGAACTGCGTACACCAATGACGGTGCTACAAGGTTATCTTGAGATGACAGAAGATCCTGATATGGTTGTGGGTCCTATGTGGAGCAAAGCTCATGGTGTCATGACGGAGCAGCTTAACCGCATGAACAGTTTGGTGAACCAACTACTGACACTATCTAAAATTGAAGCGGCACCTATGCATGAGCTTGAGGAAGTCGTGAATGTGCCCGCGATGCTTGAAGTGTTAGAAAAAGAGGCGGTTAGCCTTAGTGGGGACAACCAACATAAATTGAAATTTGATGTTGATGCTAGCCTACGCGTGCTGGGCGATGATGACCAGTTACGTAGTGCTATCTCTAACCTCGTTTATAATGCCGTCAAATACACATCGCCTGGTGCGAATATTAATGTTCGTTGGTTCCAGACCTCTCAAGGCGCATGCTTAGAGGTGGAAGATAGTGGTGATGGTATTGAACCTCAGCACCTCCATCGACTTACTGAGCGTTTTTATCGAGTGGATAAAGCAAGATCACGTGATACTGGAGGAAGTGGTTTAGGGCTAGCCATTGTAAAACACGCGCTGAGTCACCATGACTCTCATTTAGAAATTCACAGTGAAGTAGGCGTGGGCAGTAAGTTTTCTTTCGTATTGCCTGAGCGTTTGGTGGTGAAATAATGGCTTTACGATTGGCAAAAACATTCAGTTTATTCGCGCTTGTTTGTTCCTGTATGGCTGGCGCTCAAGATAAACCATTGCCGAGTTATCATAAAACGACGGGGATTGTCGGGAACTTGCTCTCTGTTGGCTCCGATACACTTGCGGGTATGACAACGCTTTGGGTTGAAGAGTTTAAATCCATTTACCCGAATATTAATGCGCAAGTCCAAGCATCTGGCTCTTCTACTGCCCCTCCAGCATTGACCGAACAAACAGCTCAGTTTGGTCCCATGAGCCGCCCTATGCGTTTAAGAGAGGTTGAAGCGTTTGAACGTGAACATGGCTACAAGCCAACGGCGCTTAGGGTCGCCATCGATGCAATCGGTATTTTTGTTCATCAAGATAATCCAATTCAAGGTCTTAACTTTAGTCAATTAGATGCTTTGTTTTCTGCCACGCTACGCTGTGGTGAAAGTCAATTTGTAACAAACTGGCAGCAACTCGGTCTTGAATCACAGTGGGCAAAGCGAAACGTCCAGTTGTTTGGTCGTAACTCCGTTTCTGGAACTTATGGTTACTTCAAAAGTAATGCCTTGTGTGGCGGCGATTTCAAGACCCGAGTTAACGAGCAGCCAGGCTCCGCGTCAGTTGTGCAAGCTGTAGCGTCAACCATCAGTGGAATTGGTTATTCCGGTGTCGGTTATCGAGTGGCAGGTGTGCGCTTAGTCCCTGTGGCTAAAATGGGAAATGACTACGTGACTCCAACGCGAGAACATATTGTTAGTGGTAAGTACCCACTATCACGTTACTTATATGTTTACGTGAATAAGCACCCTGATTACCCATTAACACCAATTGAAGCTGAATTTATTCGCTTTATCTTTTCTGCTCAGGGACAAGCGTTGGTTGAGAAAGATGGTTATGTGCCCATTACGGCAGACTTTGCAGAAGAAGAGTTAAAAAAAGTCGGCCTGTAAGCCGACTTTTTATTTAGGTATGGGCAGTACGAGATCAGAAAGTGAGTGTCCACTTCGCGCTGTCCCAACGTTCTTGTTCTTCCTGTAAATCCGCGTGAAGTAATTTATTGTTTTCTAGCCATGCTTCATCTGTGCATGTGAGAATCCATTCGTCATTTTTGATAGATAAGGTGATATCAGGCAATGGATCTTCATTACGCTGCCCATTTAATACGATAGAAAGTCGTAATATTTTGATGAGGCTTATAACGTCACTCTGTTTATAGAGGTTGAAATCTGGTAGTTCTTGCAATTTGAGCGCTTTACGCTGGAAGCGAGCCAATGTTGCAAGCACTAATTGCTGCTCACGGTTGAAGCCTTGTAGGGTGGAGTGCAACAGAATATAAAAAGAGTGGCGATGGAAACTACGCAAGTTGATACTTAATCCGACTTCATGAAGCAACGCTGCCCACTCTAGTAAGTCAAATAATTCACTCTTTTTCTTAATGCCTAGTTCAGAGCGTACCTGACATAACATCTCACGTGCATGCCCCTTAACACGAGCGGCATGCTCTAAGTCGACTCGGTGCTTGTTGGCTAAATTTTCTGTGGTGCGCATGCGAATATCGGAGCGTGCAAAACGCTCTTCCATTTCGTACAACAGGCCTTCGCGTAGAGCACCATCGGAGAAAAACATTTGCTCAATGCGAAGCGCTTTGAAAATCGCGGACAAAATCGCTACGCCTGCTGCGAATACGGGTTTACGTTCTTCTGTTAGACCCGCCAGCTCAATATCTTCAATGGAATCAAATTTACACAGAGTTTCGATAAGTGTATCCAGTCGACTGGCTGTGATCAGGCCATCTTCAAAACCTAATCCTACTAGCACTTCTTGAATCGCTTTGATGGTTCCTGATGAGCCGAGAGCAATATCCCAGCCCTTTTTACGATATGTTGAAGCGATGGACTCGAGTTTTTGTTCGGCCGCTAACATCGCCTTGCTGAAGTTTTTGCCTGACAGTTTGCCGTTTTTAAAGTATTGCTCTGTAAAACTGACGCATCCCATCTGTTTACTGTTGAGAAGCTCAGGCTCAAATTCTTGTCCAATAATCATCTCGGTACTGCCGCCTCCGATATCGATGACTAGTTTGGAGTTGGATTCTACTTGAGTGTGCGCGACGCCTAAGTAAATCAGGCGGGCTTCTTCTTCTCCGGGGATAATTTCTATTGGGAAAGGCATCACTTCTTTCGCACGCTCGATGAAAAGGTGGGCATTTTTAGCGCGTCTTAGTGTGTGTGTGGCGGCGATACGTACATTTGACTCATCAAGCCCTTGCAACCTTTCAGCGAACATGGCTAAGCATTCTAGCGCACGCTCCATTGCGGCGTGACTTAAGTTCAATTCACTGTCGAGTCCTGATGCTAAGCGAACACGTTGTTTATGACGACTAACCAGTTGTAGGTCACTGCCGACAACTTTGGCCACCACCATATGGAAACTGTTTGAGCCGAGGTCTATCGCGGCAATGTAGCGAGTATCTTGTTCAAGTATTTGAGGCATCTGAATTTTGTTTTCTAGTTTGCTTTTCTATATTTTTAAGATAGTCATAGATAGCGATTTGAGAGCGAACTTTTTTGCGATTACCTCGTGGTACGTAAGCGTTACTCATTTCTTTATCTATTAAACGAGCCTTTACTGTATCGGTAAAATGGATATTCGTTATATCAATAATTCTCTGTTTCAAACGTGGATCACGGACTGGTACTGCTACCTCGATACGGTGATCAATATTTCTTGTCATCCAGTCTGCGGAGGAGATATAAACTTGCGGATCGCCATCATTGTGGGTGATCACCACGCGAGGGTGCTCAAGAAAGCGGTCAACAATACTGATGATGCGAATATTGTCGCTGATCCCCTCAATGCCCGGTACTAATGAGCACATGCCTCGAATGATCATGTTTATTTTTACACCGGAAGTACTTGCTCCATAAAGCTTATTGACGATGCCTTTATCGACTAGGTTATTGACCTTGATCGTAAGAGCGGCTTTTTTCCCTAGCTTGGCATTCGCAATTTCATTATCGATTAAGCGGTAGATTTGGGTTCGAGAATTACGAGGAGATACCATAAGGTGATTGAACTTCACTGGTCGGTATGGATTCTCAATGTAACCGAAGACATTACGGACTTCATTAGTGATTTCTTGATCTGCCGTAAGCAGGGAGAAGTCGGTATAAATTCGTGCCGTCTTCTCATGGAAGTTGCCTGTGCCGATGTGTGCGTAGCGAATAATTTCTTCACCTTCGCGGCGGCTAATCATCAGTAGCTTTGAGTGAATCTTAAGACCAGGCGCACCAAAGATGACGTGCACACCCGCTTCGGTTAATACTTTTGACCATTCGATATTGGCTTCTTCATCAAAGCGAGCTTGCAGTTCGACGACCACAGTGACATTTTTGCCGTTGTGCACCGCATCAATTAAAGAGTTCATCAAGCGAGAATCTTTCGCGACGCGATAAATGTTAATCTTGATACTAAGTACTTTGGGATCGAAGGAGGCTTGGCGCACTAACTCACTAATGTGGTCAAAAGTGTGGTAGGGATAATAGAGCAGAATATCTTTCGCTTTAATCGCGTCAAAGCTGTTGGCATAACCTTCGAAATCGGCACATTTCATTGGCGGGAGAGGTTTATTTTCAAGATACTCTCGTCCAACATTTGGAAAGCCGATGAAGTCTTTAAAGTTGTGATAGCGTCCGCCGGGGATAAGGTTATCGTAGTTAGAGATATTAAGTTTGTTACACAGAAACTCTAACATTTGAGGCGGCATATCGCGTTCGTAGACGAAGCGAACGGGCTTTGCTGTCAGTCGCTGATTGACACCCTCTGACATTTGTTCAAGCAAGCTGTACTCGATTTCATTGCGTAAATCGTATTCAGCGTCACGCGTCATTTTCATCGCATAGCCGCTAAGCTCATCATAATCAAAAAAGCCTTTGAACAGCTCGTCCAAACAGTGGCGGATAATATTATCAAGTAAGATGATGGTTTTTCGACGCTTTCCTTTCTGTTCTGGTACCATCACAAAGCGGGGAAGGTGATCGGTCGGAATTTCGATCAGAGCATACTGGTAATGTTCTTCTTTACGCAGTTCTACGGCGATGTAAGCGTACTCGTCTTTGAGAAATTGCAGAACATCGATCTCGTCTTTCATTAGGAGGGGAGTGATATGCGGCATTACCTCTCTACGGAAGTATTTCGCGATCCACTTTTGTTGCGATTCATCCAGTTGTTGTTCGTTGACCAAGAAAATGCGACGTCGCGCCATTTCTCGAATCAATTCGCTGTAAAGCTCATCAAATTGTTCGTTAAGCTTTAGTGCTTTCGACTGCATTTTGGTTAACAGTCGTTTAGGGCTATCACTGCCACCGCGCTCTTGGCTGATTAGGATTCTGCGCTTCACGTCCGCAAAGCGTACTTTGTAAAATTCATCTAAATTGTTGGAAAAGATCCCAAGAAAGCGAATACGTTCGATCAAAGGGACGGTTTTATCGGCAGCTTCTTGTAATACTCGTTCGTTGAAAGACAACCAACTCAGTTCTTTTTCTATATATAGTTTTTCTGCGCTCATAACCTTACCTAGCCAAAAGTGAAGT
>NZ_WXWS01000059.1:0-6547 GCF_009904715.1 Vibrio sp. V42_P2S4T144
GGGGCTATGTACCGCTGGCGGCGCTTATGTTCCTGCCATGTGTGACGTATCCATCATAGTCAAAGAACAAGGCACGATTTTCTTGGCAGGTCCACCTCTTGTAAAAGCAGCGACTGGTGAAGAAGTCAGCGCGGAAGATCTTGGTGGCGCAGACGTTCACTGTCGCACTTCTGGCGTGGCCGATTATTATGCAGAAAACGATCACCACGCATTAGAACTGGCAAGACAAGCCGTATCTCAAATCAACCACTTAAAACCCGTTCAACTCAAGCAAAAAACGCCACAGGATCCACGTTTTCCTGCCCAAGAGCTGTACGGTATCGTCGGTACTGATCTTAAAAAGCCGTTTGATGTTAAAGAGGTCATTGCCCGAATTGTTGATGATTCCCAGTTCGATGAATTTAAAGCCTTGTTCGGCGAAACCTTGGTCTGTGGCTTTGCCCATATTCACGGTATGCCGATTGGCATTGTCGCTAACAACGGCATTCTATTTTCGGAATCAGCACAAAAAGGCGCGCATTTTATTGAGCTGTGCGCACAACGCAAAATTCCTCTGCTTTTCTTGCAGAATATAACGGGCTTTATGGTCGGTCAGAAGTACGAAGCCGAAGGCATCGCCAAACATGGTGCGAAAATGGTAACTGCTGTTGCGTGTGCAGACGTGCCGAAGTTTACCGTAGTGATTGGTGGATCGTATGGCGCAGGGAACTACGGCATGTGTGGCCGCGCTTATGATCCAACCATGATGTGGATGTGGCCAAACGCACGCATCTCCGTCATGGGTGGAGAGCAAGCGGCTGGCGTGATGGCGCAAGTGACCCGCGATATCAAAACTCGCAAAGGTGAAAGCTGGAGCGTAGAGGAAGAAGAAGCGTTCAAACGTCCAATTGCGGAGCAATATCAGACTCAAAGCCATGCATACTACGCCAGTGCTCGTTTGTGGGACGACGGCATTATTGACCCTGCGAAAACCCGTGATGTTGTCGGCATTGGTCTGTCTGCTGCGCTTAATGCGTCGATACCAGACAGCAAATTTGGCATCTTCCGTATGTAGTCGGATGCAAGGCAAATCTTAACTCCTCGCAAATACCGATGTTCGTAAAGTATATGGTTAGCGAGTATTGGAATATCAGACAAAGGAAGTCACATGACCGGACTACTGCTTGAAAAAGACAGCAATGGCGTTGCCTGGTTGAGCCTGAATCGGCCAGAAAAACACAACGCGTTTAATGATGAATTAATTGCTTCACTTATCGAAACCTTGGAAAAACTTGAGAGAGACGACTCTCTACGTGCATTGGTACTAACGGCGCAAGGGAAACACTTTTCTGCGGGAGCAGATCTGGGCTGGATGCAGTCAATGGCAACCAAAACCGAGGGTGAAAACCTGCAAGATGCACAGCAACTAGCAAAACTTTTGCATACGCTGGATACCTTTAGCAAACCGACTATTGCTATGGTGCATGGCGCTGCATTTGGCGGCGCACTTGGGCTTATCTGCTGCTGCGATATCGCTATTGGTACACCTGAAAGCCGCTTCTGTTTGAGTGAAGTGAAGCTCGGTTTGTTACCCGCCACCATCGGACCTTACGTAATCCGAGCGATTGGACAACGACAAAGCCGACGCTACTTTTTAACCGCGGAACTGATTGATGCCGAAACCGCGCTATCGATGAGTATTCTTCATCAGATAGACGCTCAACCACGTGAAGCCGTCAATCGCACCATTGATCACCTGCTCAACAACGGTCCACAAGCCATGCAGGCTGCAAAAGCACTTTGTTTACGCTGTGATAACCAACCTATCGATCATTCATTAATTGAATACACCAGCCAAGCTATTGCAACCGCTCGCGTGTCCAGTGAAGGACAAGAAGGACTAGCTGCATTTTTTGAAAAGCGCGCCGCCAATTGGAGGAATCATGTTTAAAAGAATACTGATCGCAAACCGCGGTGAAATTGCCTGCCGAATCATTAAAACCGCAAAAAGCATGGCTATAGAGACGGTAGCCGTCTATTCCGAAGCGGATCGCAGCAGCTTACATGTTAAACAAGCGGATTTCGCTGAATTCATTGGCCCCGCTCCGGCGAGTGAATCGTATCTCGATATCGATGCGATTATCGGCGCTGCGAAAAAATGGCAAGCCGATGCTATCCACCCTGGGTATGGTTTTCTTTCCGAGAACCCGAAACTGGCGAAAGCGTGCAGCGAAAATGGCATTGTTTTTATTGGCCCTTCCACCAGCGCAATTGAAGCAATGGGTTCGAAGTCGCAAGCCAAAGCCATCATGTCTGAGGCGAACGTGCCCTTGGTTCCGGGCTATCACGGCACAGACAACAACGTAGAGCACTTATTAGCGGAAGCTGAAAAAATCGGTTACCCAGTGATGCTTAAAGCAACCCAAGGGGGTGGCGGTAAAGGCATGCGAGTGGTCAATAGCGCAGCCGAAATGCCTCTGGCCATCGACGGTGCGCAGCGTGAAGCACTTTCAAGCTTTGGCGATAAGCAGCTTCTAATCGAAAAATGCATATTGCAGCCTCGCCACGTTGAAGTTCAGGTATTTGCTGACCAATATGGCAACTGTGTCTATCTTTCTGATCGCGATTGCTCCATTCAACGCCGTCACCAAAAAGTAGTCGAAGAAGCACCAGCTCCCGGTCTTAGTGATGCACTGCGTAAACAAATGGGTGAAGCTGCGGTTCAGGCCGCTCAAGCGATCGACTATGTTGGCGCTGGCACGGTGGAGTTCTTACTCGATAGCCGAGGTCAATTCTACTTCATGGAGATGAATACCCGTCTGCAAGTTGAACACCCTGTCACTGAATTGATCACCGGCGTTGATTTGGTGGAGTGGCAATTCAAAGTCGCAGCTGGCGAGCATTTACCTATTTCGCAATCTGAAATCACCCACAACGGTCATTCAATTGAGCTGCGAATTTACGCAGAAGATACAGACAATGACTTTATGCCGTCGACTGGCCGCATTGACTACTTAAAAGAACCCGTATCAGACAGTAATGTGCGCCTAGCGTGCGTACGCGTTGATAGTGGTGTTACCCAAGGCGATAGCATCAGCGAATATTACGATCCAATGATCAGCAAACTGATCGTCTGGGGGCAAACTCGTGATATCGCGCTAAAGCAGCTTAAGCAGGCGTTAACTCAATATCACGTACGTGGAGTAACGACAAACATTGGTTATCTGCACAGCATTATTTCGCAGCCAACCTTTGCCGAGATTGAGCTCGATACAGGTTTCCTCGTAACACATCAACAAGGCATAAATGAGCAGCAAGACGTGTCGGATTCAATCTGGCTTACATTGGCGGCGGTTGCTCGTTGGAATGATCTCATTTCAAAATCAGACAGCTCAACGTTACCCGCGCCAACCAAACGAGGTTTTAGACTGTCAGTTGACAACGTTTACCGATTTAACTTCACGGATGCCAAAGCCAACCATCAGGCACGTTTGCAACAATCATCGCAAGATACAGGATCTCACTTCACTGTCCGATGTGGTGAGGAGCTGCATCAAGTCATCCTGCTTGAAAGTGGCAACCAGTTTATCGTCGATATTGATAATGTGCGTTACACCTTTAATGCACTTAGCGATGAGCAACAGACAACACTGTTTTATCTTGGCCAGCAACGCACGTTTGCTCATCAACCTAACTTTGACTCTGCAAAAGATATTGACGATGAACTAAGTCCAACCGCACCACTCAACGGCATAATTTCAGCAGTTATGGTGGCTAAAGGTGACGAAGTGGCGGCGGGCGATCCGCTTTTGGTACTCGAAGCAATGAAAATGGAATACACCATCACGGCTCCGGTAGCAGCAAAAGTCGACGAATTGTTTTATCAGCACGGGGACCAAGTACAGCACGGTTCCATCCTGCTGAATTTGGCTTTGATATCGGATAACGTCAGTGAAGATAAGGAGCGCGAATATGCTACCAGCGAAGGTTAATATCGTCGAAGTCGGCGCTCGTGATGGTCTGCAAAATGAAACGTCAGTGACGCTGGTTGATAAAATCCGTTTGATTAACCAACTAAGCAGCAGTGGCTTAAAGCATATTGAGGCGGGATCTTTCGTCTCTCCAAGGTGGGTGCCTCAAATGGCCGATTCCGATCAGGTGTTTGCTGGTATCTCAAAAAAGCCTGACGTGGTTTATAGCGCTCTCACACCAAATCTCGCAGGGTTAGAACGTGCGCTGGAAAGCGGTGTAAAGCAAATTGCGGTATTTGGCTCCGCTTCAGAAACGTTCAGCCAGAAGAACATCAACTGCAGCATTACCGAAAGTCTCGCTCGATTTGAGCCCGTTATCGAATTGGCGAACCAGCACAACATTCCTGTACGCGGGTACTTGTCTTGTACCATGGTGTGTCCATATGAGGGAGTAATCAAGCCAGAGCAAACTACCAAGGTCGCCAATACGTTGTTTGATATGGGATGTTATGAGATTTCGCTCGGTGATACTGTCGGTAAGGCAACACCTAATCGCGTTATCGCCATGCTGGATTCGTTGTTAACGCTACTGCCAAAAGACGCGCTCGCAGTACATTTTCATGACACTTATGGACAAGCATTAGCCAATATCTATCAAGCCTTGTTAATGGGCATCAACACCATTGATAGCGCAGTAGCGGGGCTCGGCGGCTGCCCTTACGCGAAAGGAGCCAGTGGCAATGTTGCAACGGAAGATGTACTTTATCTGTGTGAGCAACTTGGGATTGAAACAGGCGTTGACCTTGGCGTCATCAATGAAGCGGGTTGGCAAATTTGCCGTGCGTTAGGAAAGTCTCCTGCTTCTAGGGTCGCATTGGCTCTAGGCGATCCGTATAGCTTGTAAATCATCAACTATCATAATCAAATAATGTATTTAAACGGGCATGCAGACGTACGTGCCCGTTTTTTATTGTTACTCATAAAAACCTTAACGCTCAACGGTCTTCATCACATTAATTAGTGCCTGATTTCAGCTACAATTTAGTTTCAAAGCGAACGTATAAAACAGGATCAGGTAAATGCTCATAACATTTCGTTGTCGAAGCCACTCAAACGTCACAATGTTTGGTGATATTGCATTAGATATGCTCAAAATGATGGGTCACAGCGGCACTGTGCCGGGATCAATTTCCGCTCAAGATGTTCCTAACGCGCTATCAAGGTTAACTTCTGCTCTATCTGCGAAAAATGCAGCTGAAGAAAACCTCCCTACTGATGTAGACGAAGAGGAAGAACAAGCAGAGCCCGCGGTAAGCCTAGGACGCAGAGCTTTTCCACTGATTGAGTTGCTAAAATCAGCAATCAAAGAAGAATGCGAAGTCATGTGGGACAACCAATAACGCCTTCAAACTGGTTTCTAGCGAGGTGAATCCGTGTTGTGGCCGCCTCGCTATGGTTACTCGACACCAAGATAAGAACACCAATACCGCTTATCGCCCTATCCGTTTCTCTCCCTAGACAACTTGATTTGCCCATCAATGTGCACATCTCGTTGTGGAAACGCGATTTCAATGCCGTGCTTTTCGAAAGCTTCGTAGATTTCAAAACGCATGGCACTTGCGACCGAGCGAATACCGCCCTCAACCGTTGAGTTAATCCAAAAATAAGATTCGAAGATCAAAGCATTGTCACCAAAGTCTTGAAAAAACACATCTGGCGCTGGCGAACTCAGAACTTGCGCTTGCTGCGAAGTCACTTCCGCCATTAAGGCAGCAACCTGTTTGACATCGCTCCCATACGCGACACCGACGACGACAGAGCCACGAACTAATCTGTCGCATAACGTCCAGTTGATCACCACGTTCTCAATCAACTGACTGTTGGGTATGAGCATATGAACACCATCGGTTCGTCTGATTCTCGTTGAGCGTGTATTTATTTGCTCGACAGTGCCTTTGGCGCCCTCAACCTCTAAAAAGTCCCCAATTCGGATTGGCTTTTCACCAATCAAAATCCAGCCACTTATGAAGTTGTTAATGATGTTTTGCGCACCAAAACCGAAGCCGATAGCGATGGCACCAGACAGAAAGGCAAACGCGGTAATTGGCACATTTATCATCGAAAGTGTGGTCATAAAAATAATGGCGAGAGCGATGACAAATAATATCCGTTTAACCAAATGAATCACGTTTGGGTCTTTCCCCGATGAAGACATTCTTGACGTAACGGTTTTGATCAAAATTTTGGATAACCATAAAGCGACAATGACCCATGTCGGCACCATCAATATCGCCCACAACGTGATAGGTTGTTCGTTAAAGGTAAACAGTGTTGTTTCTAAAAATGAAATGACCCGTTCGAACATAAAGTGCTCACTCTTGATTCATCGTTATCAGCAAGCCAGAGCGCATAAGTCTTATATTTTTAGCCCAATCGATAGCGCAGCGGCTCAATTAAGTTCTTCCTATTAACTATATTGTAATCTACGTAAAACGCTTCGAGTGGTTTCCCACTTTTTCAACCGATTAAGCCATTTAGGGAATACGTCTTTGTGAACTAAACGAGCCAATCAACCAACTGGATACGCAAGGTAAATC
>NZ_WXWS01000322.1:0-6467 GCF_009904715.1 Vibrio sp. V42_P2S4T144
GACTTAAGATGGTCTTAGGAAGAGACCCAAGGCAAGTGAGAGAATGATGCAAACTGCAACCTTCTACATCATTAACGAAGAGAGCCCGCAAGCAACGGTGGCTGGCTTTGAAGAATACATCGTGTTTTTGGCTCAGCACTTTGCTCGCCAAGGCGCTAAAGTGTATTTAAACTGCCAAGACAAACCACACGCCGAGCAGCTCGCTGAAGCCTTTTGGCAAGTTGATGCAGACAAGTTCATGGCACATAACCTCGTAGGCGAGGGACCGAAATACGCCACCAATATTGAAATCGGCCATGAAGGTGTAAAACCTAATTGGAACCGTCAGCTGGTAATTAATTTGGCGGAAAATGAGACAACCTTTGCGAACAAGTTTGCTCAAGTGGTAGACTTCGTGCCCTGCGAAGAAAAAGCTAAACAACTCGCAAGAGAAAGATATAAAATTTACCGTCAAGCAGGTTACCAGCTGCAAACGATCGAAATTCAATATCCTTAACGGTCAATCCTTATAGTTAAGGCGATCTTGTTAAGATCCCTCACTTATAAAGATTGACTAAGATTCAACCATCAACGTATCCATTAAAAGAGCGCTATGGAAAAGACATACAACCCAACTTCAATCGAACAAGCTCTGTATCAGACTTGGGAAGAGAAAGGCTACTTTAAGCCACACGGTGACACTACTAAAGAATCATACAGCATCATGATCCCGCCACCGAACGTCACTGGTAGCCTACACATGGGCCACGCGTTCCAAGATACGATCATGGATACGCTTATCCGTTGTGAACGTATGAAGGGTAAAAACACCCTTTGGCAAGTAGGTACTGACCACGCTGGTATCGCAACTCAGATGGTTGTTGAGCGTAAGATCGCTGCAGAAGAAGGCAAAACAAAACACGATTACGGTCGTGAAGCTTTCATCGACAAAATCTGGGAATGGAAAGGCGAATCTGGCGGCACTATCACTAAGCAGCTTCGTCGTCTTGGCGCATCTGTAGACTGGGATCGTGAACGCTTTACGATGGACGATGGTCTATCTAACGCCGTTCAAGAAGTCTTCGTACGTCTATACGAAGACGATCTAATCTACCGCGGTAAGCGTCTAGTTAACTGGGATCCAAAGCTACACACAGCGATTTCAGATCTAGAAGTAGAGAACAAAGACACTAAAGGCCACATGTGGCACTTCCGCTACCCACTAGCAGATGGCGCTAAAACAGCGGATGGCAAAGACTACATCGTTGTTGCAACGACTCGTCCAGAGACCGTGCTAGGCGATACGGGTGTTGCAGTTAACCCAGAAGATCCACGTTACAAAGATCTTATCGGTCAAGAAATCATCCTTCCTATCGTTGATCGTCGCATCCCAATCGTGGGCGATGAGCACGCAGATATGGAAAAAGGTACTGGCTGTGTGAAAATCACACCTGCGCACGACTTCAACGACTACGAAGTAGGTAAGCGTCATCAGCTACCAATGATCAACATTCTGACTTTCGACGCGAACATTCGCGACTCAGCAGAAGTGTTTAACACTAACGGCGAAGCAAGCGACGCTTACAGCACTGAGCTACCAGCTAAATACCACGGTATGGAGCGTTTTGCCGCTCGTAAAGCTATCGTTGCTGAATTCGACGAGCTAGGCCTACTTGAAGAAGTGAAAGATCACGATCTACAAGTTCCTTACGGCGACCGTGGTGGCGTGGTTATCGAACCAATGCTAACTGACCAATGGTACGTACGTACTGCGCCTCTAGCGAAAACAGCGGTTGAAGCAGTGGAAAACGGCGACATCCAATTCGTTCCTAAGCAGTACGAAAACATGTACTTCTCTTGGATGCGTGACGTTCAAGACTGGTGTATCTCTCGTCAGCTATGGTGGGGTCACCGCATCCCAGCTTGGTACGACAACCAAGGTAATGTTTACGTAGGTCGCACTGAAGAAGAAGTTCGTAAGAACAACAACCTAGAGTCAGTCATTGAACTGCACCAAGACGAAGACGTACTGGATACGTGGTTCTCTTCTGCACTATGGACGTTCGGTACTCAAGGTTGGCCAGAGCAAACTGACGATCTGAAAGTATTCCACCCTTCAGACGTACTAGTAACTGGTTTCGACATCATCTTCTTCTGGGTTGCGCGCATGATCATGATGACCATGCACTTCGTGAAAGACGAAAACGGCAAGCCACAAGTACCATTTAAGACGGTTTACGTTACTGGTCTAATCCGTGACGAAAACGGCGACAAGATGTCGAAGTCGAAAGGTAACGTACTTGACCCAATCGACATGATTGATGGTATCGACCTAGAGTCTCTCGTAGAGAAGCGTTGTGGCAACATGATGCAGCCTCAACTAGCGAAGAAGATCGAGAAGAACACTCGTAAGACGTTTGAAAACGGTATCGAAGCATACGGTACAGACGCACTGCGTTTCACTCTTGCAGCAATGGCATCAACAGGTCGTGATATCAACTGGGATATGAAACGTCTTGAGGGTTACCGTAACTTCTGTAACAAACTATGGAACGCAAGCCGTTACGTAATGATGAACACAGAAGAGCAAGATTGTGGCTTCAACGGTGGTGAGATTGAATACTCACTAGCAGACAAGTGGATCGAGTCTCAGTTTGAACTCGCAGCGAAAGCGTTTAACAACCATATCGACAACTTCCGTCTAGATATGGCTGCGAACACGCTTTACGAATTCATCTGGAACCAATTCTGTGACTGGTACCTAGAGCTTACTAAGCCAGTTCTATGGAAAGGTACTAAAGCACAACAGCGTGGTACTCGTCGTACATTAATCACGGTTCTTGAGAAGACGCTACGTCTAGCTCACCCAGTGATTCCTTACATCACTGAAACTATCTGGCAAAGCATCAAGCCATTAGTTGAAGGTGTAGAAGGCGAGACAATCATGCTGCAAGCACTGCCTCAATTCGACGAAGCAAACTTCAACCAAGAAGCGCTAGACGACATTGAATGGGTGAAAGCGTTCATTACCAGCATCCGTAACCTACGTGCTGAATACGACATCAACCCTGGTAAGCCGCTTGACGTTATGCTGAAAGCAGCAAATGCAGAAGATGCCTCTCGTCTAGAAGCAAGCAAGCAAGTACTGATGTCACTAGCGAAGCTAGAAGCAGTACGCGTGCTTGAAACTGGCGAACAAACTCCTGCATGTGCGACAGCACTGGTTGGTAAGTCTGAGTTGATGATCCCAATGGCGGGTCTTATCGACAAAGACGCAGAACTTGCGCGTCTTGATGGCGAAATCAAGAAGACTCACGGCGAAATCAAGCGTATCGAAGGCAAACTAGGTAACGAAGGCTTCGTAGCGAAAGCACCTGAAGCAGTTGTTGCTAAAGAGCGTGAGAAGCTTGAAGGCTACAAAGAGACACTAGCTAAGCTAGAAGAGCAGAAGACAACGATCGCTGAACTTTAAGCCTCAGTGAAAGAGAAGAACTAACACTTCTCACTTTGAATCCAAAGGTTGGCCATCATGGTCAACCTTTTTTGTATATCTTTCACCAAAAACCATCATCAATAGCTTTCCCCTATCGCAACAATACTCATCATCCATTAGCATTAATGAGAATTATTATCGATAATGAACTCATCGAAACAAACACGATTGAGTAATTATCATGAAAAAGACACTAACTTTCGCAGCACTGCATTTTACTATCGCATTTAGTGTCGCTTACGTACTCACAGGCGACATTCTAATTGGTAGTTTAATTGCCATGATTGAGCCTTCAGTGAACACCGTAGCCTTCTACTTTCATGAAAAGGCATGGGCAAAAGTCCCAGCACTTAAAGCTCGTCAGTGGATGACCAAATTAAAAACCGCAAGCTTTGCGACCGTGCACTTCAGCGTCGCTTTTACCGTGGTTTACTTACTAACAGGTGATGCATTCGTCGGCGGCGTAATGGCGATGCTAGAGCCGAGTTTGAACACGGTGGCTTACTACTTCCACGAGAAAGTATGGATGCGTAAATCATCAGAAAAAGCTCCAGCACCGCAGTTTTGTTTACATCACCACGCTTAAACATGGAGGCTTACTACGTCTCCTAACGAGAAAAATGACATTTACCATTGACAAGGTTGCGTACCGCAATTAATTTAATTGCGGTGCGCAACTTTATTTTTAGAGGTAAGTGATAATGAACGCTCGTCAACTTCGACACTACTCCCGTCAAGCCGTCCGATTGCTTGGTATGCTTGATAAACAATGCGGCGATGTCGCTCTCACTCCAGTGCAAGCGCACGCATTGGGTGAAATCCAATTGCAGCCATTGACCATCAATCAGCTGGCACAGCAGCTTAATGTCGACAAGTCCAACGCGAGCCGAACCGTTACTGGTTTGATTAAATTAGGTTTGGTCGAGAGCATCGAAAACCCAAAAGACAAACGTAGTCAACTCGTAGCGATTACAGAGCAAGGCCAACAGGCGTTATCACAACTGGACCAACAGCAAAGCCACTTCTTTGAACAGCTGCTTAACCAACTCGATGATAGCGAGCAAGAGCAACTCAAACTTGGTCTAGAGACTTACCTAAAAGGGCTAACAAAAGTGTGTCAGGCTGAGGAATACGTTCTTCGACCTCTTACTCAAGCAGACAATCCGCAAGTCGCAGATGTGATTCGTAAAGTCTCTGCTGAATACGGCTTAACCGCAGACAAAGGTTATGGTGTGGCCGATCCAACGCTTGATGATATGTATTCGGTGTACAATCAAAACAGGGCCACCTATTGGGTCATTGAACATCGCGGAGAGATCGTTGGTGGCGGTGGCTTTGCCCCTTTAGCTGGCGAGCCAAATGTGTGTGAACTACAAAAGATGTACTTCTTACCTCAAACACGAGGGCACGGTTTAGCCAAACGCATCGTCGCATTGAGCTTACAATTGGCGAAACAATTTGGGTATCAGCAGTGCTATTTAGAGACAACTGAATGTCTGAGAGAAGCGGTAAGCTTGTATGAAAAGCTAGGCTTTGAGCATCTCGATACCCCGCTTGGACAAACAGGGCATGATGCATGTGAAGTAGTGATGCTTAAAACACTGTAATAAAGAGCATTACTAAGAGTTAAAGCACAACATGGGTAACACAAAGCTCCTGGCTCAAGGCAACAGTGAAGTTTTGGTGCTGCCCATCCAACTCAACAGACAACTGGTAGAGATCACTTGGATCAGGATCAGTAAGATCGGCATACTTTGGCGCTTCGATCTGGAATAAAGCGCTCGCATGCTCCGCTCGGACATCAATAGGAATATGGTAAGTCATACCATTAAACTTAACCGATGCAGAGACCAGACCCGGCGCAAAAGTTTGATAGTACAAGTCTACTTTAAACTCGCAACCACCACCGTGGTGCCAAATCTGCTCGGTTGCCACGCGGTCTAAACGTACATTGCGAATGAACTGCAGATACGGTTCTTGCCATACCCCTAAGCGCTCATCACTTTTTTTATATTCATGATCGGACAGAGAGCACAGCTCAGGTTTATCTTCATCAAACAGAAGATCCTCTTCTTCCTCTAAGAACAAGATTTCAAAGCGGTTACGCCCCATTTGCATGAACGGACGAATGTCTTTCTTGTAGACATTTTGAGAACCGTCACAGTCGAACAATGCTACTCCGTTCAAACGCACTTCTGCATGGTAATCCACACCACCCAACACCATTTCTACCGCTGGGAATGCCATCATGGATTCGTCCACTTCAATGTCATGCATCAGGTGCCACTCTTGCTGACGAATTGCTTCTTCTGTCAGTTCAGCTGGCAATACCTGACTCAAAGGAGCAGGGAAAGTAATGTCATCCTGTGGGATAGAAAGGTCCGTCAGTGGAGAGACTTGCCATAAACCGGCGAGTGAGAGTTGCATATACACCTTGAGCTAGATCAATTTTCACGCATTATAGGGAGAAATCCCCTATAAACTCAATGTGAATTATTTATCGCCTCCACATTCGTCAGTTTTTCAAGGAATAAAAAAACCAGCGTTAAACGCTGGTTTTTCCAAAAGTAGTGAGCTTTGATTACTCGTCGTCTTCATCTTCTTCAGGGTAAAGCGCATCTTCGCCTTCGTAGTACGTACCCCAACCGTCATAGATGATGTCGTATTTTTCTGCCAAGTGAATCAATTTTTCAACTTGCGCATCAATCGCTTCTGCGTCTAGTGCGGACTCCATAGTCGCATCACAGCAAAGCAACTTGTTACCATCTTCATCTTCAGTTTCTTCTGCTTCAAGAACTTCAAAGCCCATCTTGAATGCTTCAACTACCGCTTTTTCTAGCGTGTCAAAATCTTCTGCAAACAGGTGGTGCTCAATTTCGTATAGCGAATCTGGATCGCTGCCATCTTCTAGCAATGCTGCAATGATATCGCGAGTCTCTTCCTTTTGAATCTCAATTAATTCTTCTACTGATAGATATTCATCTTCGTGAGACAT
>NZ_WXWS01000597.1:0-6455 GCF_009904715.1 Vibrio sp. V42_P2S4T144
GACGTATGTCGGACTGTTTGAAATGGGGATCACTTTCGTTTTGTGGCTGAGCGCACTCAAATCAACGCAAAACACCGCGCGTATCAGTAATCTGATCTTTGCTTCTCCATTTATCTCACTCATGTTGTTAGCTACCATCATCGGCGAAGAAATTCATCCTTCAACCTTGATTGGCCTGGTATTGATCATCAGTGGCTTAGTCATTCAGCAAGTCTCATGGGGCAAGAAAACCAAAGCGGTAAACGCTTCTTAATCACCTATCAAAAGCCCTAAAAAACGATGCAATAAGTTGGATAAAAAAGAGATATAGATAACATTTTAATGATAGAAAGCACTTTACGCTGCTAGGATTTAGCTACGCGTTGGATACGATACTCACAAAGCCCAATAGCTTACGCTAGATTCCAATATAATTACCTTTGGGCGATTTAGGACTCGTTATTAATTATGTTTCGCTTCGCTATTCCTTCGCCTTTGATGGCAGACTGGCAACACGTTCTGCGACAATGCTGTGATGTAACTCAAGCTCAGGGACAGCTTTATACTCTGAGCGATACTCAGCAGTGGCTATCGACTGAGGTGTCCACCTCAACCCAAAATCATCGTGCTATCGTCGATGTGATAACGCAAGTTGTCGATCACTTTACGCCGACAGATTTTACAGTTAGCCATACCCCCTTTGAAGAGCAAACCTTGAGCATTGGACCGATTTGGCTACCTAATGGCGAATTGCTTGCCGTACTGACACTGACTCACCCTAATGATCAATCAACGGTTGTTTCGGCATGGCTAAGCGCAATCGCGGGGCGGATCAGCTTTGATATCAACTTGCACTGTCAGCAAGAACAAACGCGACATCAAAGCGCGGAAATAAAGCCAACACCAACACTACAAGAGTTTATCGACTGCCTTGAAGACCACGTATGGATAAAAGGCATGGATGGTCTTTATTCGATGACCAACCGAAGCGTAGAAAATGCGTGGCAAAAAACCAACAGTGAAATCATTGGCAAAGACGATTTTGCCCTGTTTAGCCATGAACGTGCGGAAAAATTCATTGATGCCGATAAATTGGTGGTAGCCACTGGCACGCAAAATATTGTTGAAGAATGCCGTCAAATTGATGAAAACAATAACCCCACTTGGCTAGAAACCATTAAGTCTCCTGTCCGTGATCATGCGGGAAACTTAATCGGCATTCTGGGGATGACACGTAACATCACCCGCCGAAAAATGGTAGAAACGCAGCTCTCCTTAGCGTCCCAAATTTTCAACAATTCGCAAGAAGGCATGGTCATTACAGACCGCAATGCCAACATCATTGATGTAAACACGGCTTTTACCCAAATTACAGGTTACCGCTCTGAAGAGGTGATAGGAAAAAACCCACGAATTCTGCGCTCAGGCCATCATGATCAAGGTTTCTATCAACAGTTGTGGCATCAACTCGAAAACAAAGGCCAATGGAAAGGCGAATTCATCAACAGAAAGAAAGATGGCAGCATTTATCCGCAATTAGCGACCATTAGCGCCGTAATGGACGATAAAAACCACCTTATTAACTACATTTGTGTGTTTGAAGATATCTCTGTGCGTAAGGCACACGAAGAAAAGCTGCAGCGCATGGCTTTTTACGATCCATTAACCAATCTACCTAATCGCACCCATTTACTCAGCTTACTCGAGCAACACATCGAAACCGGACACAAAAACCAGCAGACGTTTGCCACCCTATTCTTAGATATCGACCATTTCAAACACATCAACGATAGCATGGGCCACTTCTGTGGTGACCAATTGCTGTCTAAGTTAGCGATTCGTCTGCAAGATGTGCTTCACCTCAATGCGCATGTGGCTCGTATTGGCGGCGATGAATTTGTGATTATTTTGCCAGACATCCATAGTGATGTTGCCTTACTGGAAACCGTCGGCGATATTCTAAGCGTATTCCAGCAACCATTCGACTTAGCAAATCACGACTCACTTCGTGTCTCGACCAGTATTGGTATTGCCTTGTACCCAAGAGACGGTCAAGACAGTGAAACCTTACTGAAAAACGCAGACACTGCGATGTACTTAGCGAAGAAAAATGGACGCAACGGCTACGCGTTTTACTCACCGGATTTGACCGATAAATCCGTATCCCATGTACGCATTCAATCCGCTTTACATCAAGCAATAGAAAAACAACAACTCCGGTTAGAGTTCCAACCGCAATACAACTTGGAACAAAATACGATTGTCGGCGTGGAAGCTTTATTACGCTGGCAGCATCCAGAGTTTGGCCTTGTACCACCAGCAGACTTTATTCCAATTGCAGAAAAAACAGGGCTGATTCAAAGCATTGGTGAGTGGGTGTTACAACAAGCTTGTTTGCAAGGTAATGCTTGGCTGGACCAAGGCATCGAGTTTGGCAAAATCGCCGTCAATGTTTCTGCGTTGCAGCTTCAGCAGTCAAATTTCATTCAGCGATTAAGTACTATCCTCGATAACACCGGATACCCTGCCCAACGGTTAGATTTGGAGATCACAGAGAGCTTTTTACTGATCGACCCTCAACAAGCCATTGCATCGTTAAATCAATTACGAGAACTGGGTATTGAGATTTCTCTGGATGACTTTGGAACTGGCTATTCGTCTTTGTCTTACTTGAAAGGTTTGCCAATCAACAAACTGAAAATTGACCGCTCATTTGTCAGTGATGTCCCAAGTAATAGCGACAGCAACGCGATTGTGAATGCCATTATTGCCATGGGAAAAACGCTGTCGTTGAAAGTCGTCGCGGAAGGGATAGAAACTCGGGAACAAGCCGATTATTTATTCGAAAAAGGCTGTATTTATGGTCAGGGATATTTGTTTAGTCAGCCAGTGAGCGCTGAAAAACTGTTTCGTTGAACCAGCTTGATCCTCAAGTCACTCTCGCGGTGCCACGTCCGCGGAGGTGATTTGTTTTGCTTGATTTTGGGTTGATTGGCATAGCTCTAGACGATCAACCAAAATATTGATACAAACCAGCAACGGCACACCGATCAATAGTCCCATTCCGCCCCAAAGCCAGCCCCAAAAAACAAGCCAAACAAAAATCACTAACGGGTTTAAGTTAAACCTTTTCCCCAATAGTGTTGGTGTAACAAACTGACTTTCAATCAAATTGAGCAGTAAATAGATAGACACCACCGTCAGCATAAAACTGACCGACTCCAACTGAAGATAAGCAACAAAGCCAAAGCTCACCATGGATATGACAGGGCCGAGGTACGGCGCAAAATTCATCACGCCTGCAAATGCGCCCCATAGAAATGGATCTTCAAGGCCTAGAACAAAAAACACGGCCCCAACACTCAACCCCAGCCCCGCATTCACTAAAGTGATGGTGCCAATGTATCGAGATAGGTCTTTCTGTAGCGCTTTGACCAACTCAATCGCTTGGCGCTGTTTGGCGAACCCATGTAGGTAAGACACTGACTTTCGAAATAAGCTTCGTCCATGATTGAGCATAAAGTAAACCATAAACAGCACGATCATCGCTTGTGTCAAAATCGTCGGCGTAGTGGTCGCGAGCGTTTTTACCAAAGAAAAGACGGTGTTGTTCCCGACCTCATCCATACTCATATCGTTGGCGATATTCAATGGAGTATTAAGGTGATCAGCCGAAGCTTTAGTAACTTCGCTTACTTCTTGCGACACATTTTTCACGATACTGGGCAGCTCAGACCACCATTGCTTGGCGGGCTCCGACATGGCGGCAAGACCAATAATTGAGGCGCCAACGAGGAATGACAGCGTCAACACGACGGTAATAGCACGTGGTAAACCTTTGTCTTCAAGATAATTAATGAAAGGGCTGCACAGCAGAGAAATAAAGGTGCTAAGCACAATAGGTAACAATATTGGTTTGGCAAAATACAGCCCTGGGACGAGTAACAGGACGAGAAGCGTTGCACCAATCGCAGTGTTGGCAGGAATGTTCAATTTCGCTGTCATAATAAGCTCAGAATCGGTAAGAAAATTTGCGGTGAAATCCGCTATTAGAGTGGTTCGCCCTCTGTCGTCGCAGCGTTGCTTACTTGTGTTGCTGCATTTCCATTTTGCTCCGCACCTGACTCATCCAGAGAAGCTGCCGCGACCGGCTTTGTGAGCGAATCGGTAATATCAGACACGCTGCTAACCAATAGCCCCATTGACGAAATAGAAGAAGTCAGTCGAGACAATCGACCTGCTTTTGCTGCGGTAACGGCAACGACAGCACTAATGCCTAATGTCGTCCAAGGGTTTTCTCTCACAAACTTCTTGGTGGTAAACGTGAACATTTCCATCGACAAACAGCATTGCTCTAGAGACGTTTTACCTTCCATCCGCTTGATCCGCATGGCTCGATTGAGCTTTTGTAGCGAGCGCATCCCACCCCTCCTGTAATTGTTCTGTCGTATTTTTGAATCCAAGAAATCCAACTAAACGCTTCTGCCACCAGGCTAAAGCAAATAATGCCAAGCCTAATGATGTGATAAATACACCCACGGCAACATACACGTTGGCAGTTAACTGATAAGCCACCACCCCAGAGGCAAGGCACAAACTGAATACGAACAATACCGACAATAGAATAAAAACAATGGTACACAGCAAAATCTGACGCACTGCGGACACGTTAACTTTCATCTCCAAGAGGAACAAATCCAACGTTGAACCTGACCATACTTTTAGCGATTTCGTCAGTTGGTCCAATTGCGCAAGAATGCTGCTCAAACCATTAATGGTTTGTTGGATATCCTGTTCTTCTGCCCCATCAGGGGCTCGGCCGCTGTCTGAAGCCGCCGAGCCTGATTGCTGATTGGTAACTTGCCCTGTGTTATTCATGTGAAGCCTCGCCTTTCTGTTGTGTGGCTTAATCCTTGGTGACCACTATTATTTGATCAGCTTCTATTTGATCAGCTTCGAAACCGCCCAACCAGCAAGGAAGGCACAACCTATGCTCAGCAATGGGCGCTCCTTGATTACATTTTCTGCCGACTTAGTCGCCTGCTGAACTTGCTGCGCACCTACATCCAGCTTCTCTTTGGCTTGGTCTTTCATCGCGCCAACAGCTTCCGTCGTGGCTTGCTCCGCTAAGTGATATGCTTCTTCTAACTGCTCTTGAGGTTTTACTGTGCTTTCTTTTGTAGTAGCCATAACTAGCCTCCATTAATGAGTTGAGTAGTGAATCAAGTGAAACAATGTTTGACCTCACTTACTCCCTACAAAGCCATATCCATGCCAGAATTTTAAGTTATTGTTTTTTATTGATTTTATTTTTATTTCGATAAAAAGCCGTATCTGTACGTGTAATTCTTTCCAGGCTTTCCCCGCCATTCTTGTAATTTTTTCTTAGCGCCTTACCGACTGTTAGCAAATTATTGCAAAACAAGATATTAAGTCACTGATTAATAAGACTTAAAATTCATTGGCATACAACCTGCAACTGAAGACGAAACATCGTGTTTGTATTCCATACGCTCAAACACCCCTATCACCAGTAAATAAGGAGTGGCATATGAAAAATGAAAACATCGCCTCAATCATTGAGCTTATCGAAAGCGGAAATGAAATTTACAACAAGGCCATCGAGAACATCGACAACACTTCTTTGAATAATGTGTTGGTAGAACTGCTCAGAGTACGTGAGCGTGCAGTCATTGAGCTCACTCCCTACTCTCTAGCAAGTAACAATGAAGAATCTGCCGACGACACTCCGGTTTCCTACACCATCAAGGCGCGTGAGGTCTACAGCGACGTGATGAAGGAAGTGTCCTCTGACAAAGAGTCTATGTATTTAGAACAGCTTGAAGGTGTCGAAAGCAAGGTACTCAAAGAGATTGAGAATTTGATTACTTCCCACCCAGAGCAGGCGGATAACTCGGTTCTGCTGAAAGTTCGTAGCGATATAAAAAGCTGCAAAGAAAAACTCAGCAGCATCAGCCTTATTAGCTAAAACTTGGTGGTCGCCTTTGCAATAAAGCTCGGTATTGATCAAAGAAATGGCCAACTTGCTTTGGCCATTTCTGACAAGCCCACAGGCGCATTAACATAACCATCACGAGAAATGTCCCACGACAATAGTCATAAATAAAGAGGTCACTATGACATTGGATAACAATCGAGTAAGGGAGCTACTCGTAAAAATGACACACCATCGCCAAACGTGTTTGCCTCTCGTTAACCCGCAATCACATATGACACTCGCAAGAGCGGCATATCGATTCGTGAAAATAGAAAAAGTGATGATCAAAAAGATGGCGAAGCTGTTTTTCGATCAAGATGGTGAACAATTCATTGCAGAAAATGCCACCGAATACGGCGTTGCCGAGTTAGGTAATTACAAAGAAATGCATTTTATGAATAAATTACTGTTAGATGATTTAAAAGCCCTGCTTAGAGCCATTGACGACACCAACTTAACCGCACTTGTTTCTTATTGG
>NZ_WXWS01000474.1:0-6445 GCF_009904715.1 Vibrio sp. V42_P2S4T144
GGATGTAATTCAGTCTTATGCAGATAAACTGGATCAAGTGAATACCATAGGTACGCAAGAGTTTCTTTATAACTCCTTACGCTATTATGGGGAACCGAGCGCCAAAGATATTGCCAACGCCCATTTCATATTGCACCTTCCTACAGAAGAAGAAAAAGAACCTCAGCACGATAGCCGTGCAATAGCACGTTTCATGCAAAATTTTGCTCAACGCAATGGGTATGAATGTGAAATACAGGTGTTGGACGGGATGTTAGCAAACGCACTAGTTTCAGGATCTAGAGTCAAAATTAACCACGCGGCGTACATCACCACTGATGAGCTGGAGGCTCTTGCACATCATGAAATGGGAGTACATCTCCTAACTACGCTTAACGGTCGTCAACAACCGCTAAAAGTCCTGAGCTTAGGTTGTCCTGCCAATACCAACACTCAAGAAGGGCTGGCTATATTATGTGAGTATCTGTCAGGACATTTCAGTATCAAGCGCCTAAGAACCTTAGCCTTACGAGTTCTGGCAGTAGAGTCGATGATCAAGGATCGCGATTTCCGCCATACGTTCATGCTATTAAAAGAACAGTATAAAGCTTCTGATCTTCAAGCATTTACAACGACTGCCCGAGTCTATCGAGGTGGAGGTTTAACGAAGGATTACTTGTATCTTAGAGGATTCCGAGAGGTGCTCAATGCCTATGATAAATTGGGCGATGACTTTTCACTATTGTTGTGCGGGAAAACAGAGCTGAAGTACTTTGAGCTTATCCGTTCATTAGTGAGTAAAGAAATATTCACTCAACCTAAGTTTATTAGCCCGGCACTGTCCACACCGATGCAGACCAACCCAATTCACCGTTATATTGTCAGTGCACTAAAATAATACCTTCTAAGTACAAAAAAGAAAAAAGCTCCATTCGGAGCTTTTTCTATATCTTGAAGAACGATACTCGTTACACTGAGAATGGGTAACGAATAGGATCGTGATGCTCGTACCCTTCAACCCAAAAGTCATCCAGTGTGACCCAAGTTTCCAAATCTTCTAGAGATTTAATCTCTGGGTTGATATGGAACGTCGGCGCTTTTAATGGCTCACGTTTCAACTGAACATCGCGCATCAGTTCAAGCTGGTCTTCATAAATGTGAGCATTCACAATCTTATGAAATGCCTGACCAGGTTTCTTGCCCGTAATTTGCGCCATAATCGCCAAGAACACGTAAACTTGAACCATATTGAAGTTTAAGCCAAGCGGTACATCACACGAACGCTGAGTACTATTCAGGTAAAGCGTATCATCCAGCAATGAAAAATGGTGACTGTACATACAAGGACGCAAGCACCCCATGTGGAACTCACCCGGGTTGTAGAAGTTCAAGATTTCACCGCGGTCATCAACGCCACGCGTTAAGTCATCCACTATCTTACGTAGCTGGTCAACATGACCACCATCAGGTTTCGCCCAGGCGCGCCCTTGAACTCCATAGACACGGCCCATGTCGTCTTCGCCTTTACGGTATGGGTTATTCAACCAGGCATCATTTAGGTTGGCATTGGCATCCCAGGTTTTCGTGCCCAGCTTACGAAAATCTTCCGCATTATCGTAACCACGAATGTACCCTAGTAGCTCTGCAACAGCTGCTTTCCAAAAACTTTTACGTGTGGTGACCAACGGAAATTGATTGTTCGCAACATCGTAGGTTAAATCCGCGTTGATTACGGTCAGGCAGCGCTTGCCTGTACGCTCATTTTCAACCCAAACACCTTGGTCAACGATGCGTTGACACAAATCTAAATACTGTTTCACACCAATACCTTACTTCGTCTTTTGTGGTAATTCGTCTTTGTAATGACCACGTTTGTATGCCCAAACCATCATGAGGACACCGATAACCACCATTGGCAGAGATAAAATCTGTCCCATGGAAATAAAGCCACCGAATAAACCCAAATGAGCGTCTGGTTCGCGCACGTATTCTACTAGGAAACGGAAGGTTCCGTAACCCGCAAGAAAGAGTCCTGAAACAGAACCTAGAGGACGAGGTTTCTTGATGAACCAATTCAAAATGAAGAAAAGGACGATGCCTTCAAGCGCCATTTCATAAAGCTGTGATGGATGACGTGGCAGTGGACCGCCATTTGGGAAAACGATCGCCCAAGGCACATCCGTTACTCGGCCCCACAACTCGCTGTTCATGAAGTTACCTAAACGCCCCATACCCAAACCAAATGGCACAAGCGGCGCGATAAAGTCAGCAACACCGAAGAAAGTTCGCCCGTTTTTGTGTGCATACCAGAACATCGCAGTAATCACACCCAGTAAGCCCCCGTGGAAAGACATACCACCAGTCCACACTTTAAATAGATACAAAGGGTCAGCCAGGAAGAGCTCAAAATTGTAGAAAAGCACGTAGCCTACACGGCCACCAATCACCACGCCAAGGAAGCCTGCGAACAACAAATCAGAAACCTGCTCTCGTGTCCAACCACTTCCAGGCTTATCCGCACGTCGGTTCGCTAACCATAGAGCAAACATAAAGCCAACAAGGTACATCAAACCGTACCAACGAACCGAAACAGGACCAATAGAGATTAAAACCGGATCAATATTGGGAAATTCAATATATCCCTGAGACATAAATCATTCTCTTCTTATCACAACAAAATAAATATACCCAAGTAACCTCTAGATGCTTGGTTCAGCGAGAATGACTTGGGTACAAACTTAGAGCAGCATGGTCGCTGCAACAAACATTAAGAACACCGCGAATATCTTTTTTAATACCGCTGTTGGAAGGTTAGTTGCGAGCTTCGCACCCACTTTTGTTGTGAGCATCGAGGCCATAGCAATCGCTAATAAAGCGGGAAGATAAACATAGCCAATACTGTATGAAGGTAAGCCTTCCACTTTATAGCCATGTAAGATGAAGCCGATCATACCAGAAATAGCAATCACGCAACCACAAACGGAGGATGAGCCCACCGCTTTACGCATCTCTATCCCATGTTTATTTAAAAATGGTACCGACAGTGAGCCACCACCAATACCAGCAAGGCTTGATACGACACCAATTCCCGTGCCGTAAACTACAGTCACAGGGCTGCTCGGCATAGGTTTACTGCTCGTAACTTTAATGGAACGAAACATTTGTACTGACAGGCAAAGAACAATGACACCAAACACTTTCGGCAAATAGTGTGTAGGGATCCACTCAGCAATATTGGCACCAACAAAGCCACCAATGACCACACCAGGCATCAACCATTTTACGACAAACATATCGACATTGCCGAGCTTAAGGTGATTCATCGCCGATGAGCCAGACGTGACAATAATACTCGCTAACGAAGTGGCTAAGGCCATGTGCATACTCATTTCTGGAGAGATCCCAGCAAGAGGAAGCAAATACAACAAGGCAGGAACAACAATCAAACCACCACCGATACCGAGTAACCCCGCCATCACACCCACAAAAGCGCCTAGCGCCAACAATAACAAAAATAAAGAGACGGTCACGATTTCCTACTTTTTACCTGCACGGATAAAGCCCGCAAAGCCCTGTTGAATGAAGAAGTCATGCATCATTTGATGAATGTCCTCCCCATAGGACTTTGTCATTGCTTGCTCCGCTAATTTTTCTAATTCTTCTTGTTGGCTATGACGAATCAAATATTTCACCTTAGCCACATTGGAGGTGTTCATACTCAAACTGGTATACCCTAACCCAAGTAAGAGAAGAGCGCCAAATGGATCACCCGCTAGCTCACCACAAATACACACGGGCACCTGATATTTATCACACACCTCATGGATTTGCTTAAGCGCTAACAGTACCGCAGGATGCATAGATTCATAGACATCCGCTACGCGCGAATTGTTCCTATCTACCGCTAATAAATACTGAGTTAAATCGTTTGTCCCGACAGAAACAAAATCAACACGGTGAGCGATCGTTGGCAACAGATACACCATCGATGGTACTTCAATCATGACCCCAATTTGTGGGAATTGAATTCTATCATCAAGCAAAACGGCTTCGCTGTGAGCTTGATTAATCAAGCTAATGGCATCGTCTAGCTCTTTTACCCCTGACACCATTGGCAATAAGATACTTAAGTTTCCGCTTTCTGCACTCGCTCTTAACATTGCACGCAGCTGGATCAAGAAAATGTCTGGATGATCCAATGTAAAACGAATGCCACGCCAGCCTAGAAACGGATTATCTTCTTCGATGGGCAAATACGGCAAAGGTTTGTCACCACCAATATCCAAAGTACGCATCACTACTCGTTGATTCGGATAGCTGTTAAGTATTGCTTGGTATTGATGATACTGTTCATCTTCCGAAGGAAAGTGATGCTGAAGTAAAAATGCAATCTCAGTTCGGTACAACCCAACACCATCAACACCTGTGTTGATGGCAATATTACTGTCTGCACTGAGTCCCGCATTCAGCATAATTTCGATATGGTGATTATCTTGCGTAACCGCAGGGAGTGCGAGGTCCTTGTTTACCATGGCAAACAGTTCAGACTCTTCGCTTACTAAGCTGCGATACTCTCGCAACAACTGGCGGTTTGGCTCTAAGAAGATCTCACCCGTATAGCCGTCGACTATCCCGAGTTTGCCATTCACCACATCCGGATTAATGTTGGCGCCCATGACTGCAGGGACCCCAAGAGCTCGAGATAAAATGGCAGCGTGAGAGTTTGCGCCTCCCTCTAATGATACGACGGCTAACAAAAACTCTTTAGGTACAGAAGCGAGCAAGGTGGCAGTGAGTTCGTTCGCCACCAAAATAATGGGACGATCAATTGCAGAATTTTCTTGCTCACTGTTGTGCAGAAAATAGAGCAGCCTTTGCCCTAACTCTCGGATATCTTGCGCTCTTTCACGCATGTATACATCCGACATTCTTGCAAATCGATTCGAGTATGACTCTACAACTTGGCGTAACGCCCAGTCTGCCCTGTCTCCTTTTTCAATCTGCTTCTTCAAATCACCGCGAAGCATCGGATCATTCAGTAAGTGAGTAAACAGATCGAAGATCGCCAGCGCATCTTTGTTGATTTCACTGTCCAGTTTTTTCCGCATGCGGCGAAAGTCATTTAACGCTCGCTCTATGGCCACCAGTAGTGTCTCGTGCTCGCGTTCCTTATCTAACGTGGACGAAGGGAAAATATCCGATAAACTCGGCTGGGTATTGTCGAACCAAAACTCTCCAATCGCGACACCAGTAGACGCAGGCAAACCTTTTAATACCGTGGGTTTAGATGCTAACTGCCAATGCCCAAGATTCTGCGCATGTGCAATGAGCACCGCTAACTGAGCGGATAAGGTAACAAGAAACGATTCTTCCATTTCACTAAACAAGCGCGGCGTTTTTTGTTGGATCACCAACACACCTAAAACTTGTTTACGATGAATGATTGGAGTAGCTAAAAAAGAGTGGTAAATCTGTTCGCCGAGTTGAGGAAAGAATTTGAACTCGGGGTGTTTTGAGGCTTCGGCAAGGTTAAGGGGTTCAGCGCTTCGTTTTACCAACCCAACCAAGCCTTCATTGAAGTTGATATGAATACTATCACCTTCAAAAATAAGGCCTTGAGTTGCCATTAACTCAAGGCGCTGCATTTCTTCATTAGCAAGATAGATAGTACAGCACTCAGTACTAAGGGCAGCACAAGTCTCTTTCACCAATATATCGAGTGCCAGATGCACATCATCGACCCTGGAGACTTTCTCAACTATTTCCCTTAGCTGACTGAGCATGATTATCCTCTACGTTGCTTTTTTCTTTTCCCTTTCGCTTTTCTCTCTCGAAAAGGCATGGCTAAGGATGCAAATTCTTTCATCGCTCGTCGATAAACATCTCGCTTGAAAGAAACAACTTGCCTAACTGGATACCAGTAACTTACCCAGCGCCAACCATCAAATTCAGGGGATTTTCCGCGTTGCATATTAATGCGAGACTCATCGCATTCTAATCTCAGCAGAAACCATTTCTGTTTTTGGCCGATACAAACAGGCTTGGAGTCCCAACGCACCAATCGCTTTGGTAGCTTATATCTTAACCAATGACGACTTGTTGCAATGATCTTAACGTCTTTTTTCGTTAAACCGACTTCTTCGTATAACTCCCTGAACATGGCTTGTTCAGGGGTTTCACCTTCGTCAATCCCACCTTGTGGAAATTGCCATGAGTGTTGCCCGTATCGTTTAGCCCAGAAGACCTGACCATGGTTATTACATATCACAATACCAACATTAAGTCGGTAACCATCGCCATCTATCACTGGCTAACCTCTATGAATAAATTTTTTATTACCGTGATTTTTCCACATATCCCCATTACTAGCAAACTTACTGATGTGATATGAGCAAGATTTATTACCTTTTCAGCATTTTTGGATATCTTTTAATCAAACCATACCTTATCAACACAAGAGTGAGAC
>NZ_WXWS01000167.1:0-6444 GCF_009904715.1 Vibrio sp. V42_P2S4T144
ATTCAATAATGTCATTAGATAGCGCATCAATCTCTTTTCGGACACCTTGCAGCTGCACATCAAGAGATGCTCCTAGCCGACTCTCTTGGCTAAGATGCTCATACTCAACTTGCTTTGCTTTAAGTTTGTTTCTTTTCGCATCTAGGCCTCCCGGTGTAGATGACTGACTTAACGCAACTCGAGAACAGGCCGTATCCAAAACAGAAACCGCTTTATCTGGCAGTTGACGACCATTAATGTATCGAGCTGACAGTTGGACCGCTGCATTGAGAGCTTGGTTAGTGATATGAACATCGTGGTGTTGTGCCATTACATCAAGTAAGCCTCGTAACATTTCGATCGCGAGTTCAGGGGCAGGCTCATCAACCTTTACGACTTGAAAACGCCTAGTTAAAGCTGCATCTTTTTCAAAATACTTTTTATACTCTGCCCACGTTGTTGCTGCGATCGTTCTGAGTTCACCTCTCGCTAATGCTGGCTTCAGAATATTCGCCGCATCACCTTGGCCCGCTTGCCCACCACCGCCAATTAGGCCATGAGCTTCATCAATGAACAATATAATAGGCTGTGGAGCGTCGTTTACTTCCTTAACAAGGTTCTTAAGCCTGTTTTCAAACTCACCTTTCATGCCTGCGCCGGCTTGCAGTAACGCCAAATCCAGAGACTTAATTGCCACATTTTGCAGAGCGGGAGGTACATCGCCATCAATGATCTTTTGCGCCAAACCTTCAACAACGGCTGTTTTTCCAACACCAGCTTCTCCCGTAAGAATCGGGTTGTTTTGTCGGCGTCTTAATAAAATATCGATCATTAGGCGAATTTCATTATCTCTACCAATCACCGGATCTATTTTACCTTCCCTAGCTTGCTCAGTAAGGTCTGTTGTAAATTGATTCAAGGCGGAATTCGCGTTTGACTGCGCTAAGTCATTCGATCTTGATTGAGGCGCATTACTTTCTTTAAAGTTCAATAAGCGAGATGGTTCTATCTTGTTTAGTTCAGGACTAATCGAACCAGCCATGTTGACTAACGTATCATCAGACAAGTAGGCAAATAAAAGATGGATGCACCCCAACTGTTCTTGATTGAATTCAATGGTTGCAGACAACAAGGCATTTTGCATAACAGTCACCGTATGAGCTGATAGCCCAGGCACCGACTGGCATCCTGTTTTGTATTTTTCTAATGCCTTTTGAATATCGGTTTCAACCTTGATTTTATCGACATCAAATTCGTCAAAAACTTCAGAGTAAATATCGTCAGGATGGCGGATAATCATCATTAACCAGTGAGACATTTCAATACTGTGATGAGTTCGGGAGCTTGCCATCGCAGCTGCCTGTTCAAGTGTTTCCTTAGCCTGAGGAGACAATCTTTCGACCAACGCTGAAAGTGAGAGTGAAGCCATTACATTTCCTTTAAATAGTAATTGTTATAGTTCGATCTTTTGTACGTTCGTGTTTTTTAAGCACAGAACCAATACCTAACTGCCCCTGCTGTTTCGATAAACAAGCTTGTGGTAGCAAACTATGTTTGGTGGTGAGCTGCCACTTCAGTTGTTTATGTTTTCCAATCAACTCATAAGCAGCGTTCTTAATGATTGCTATATTGGGTTGGTTAGGAAGCAATTTACTAACTAGCTGTTTATCTTTTGGCAGAAATTCTATTGTTGTCCCCGCGTTGATGTTCCATGCTTTCGAACCCAAAGACGCTCCTAAACCAAGTTGAGCAAACTGCCCTTCAGGCATAGTTCGGGATGCAAGGCGTGTTTGCTCTTCTTTCGTAAGGTGTAACCATTGTCCTTGAAATTCATGAACTTTTACTTGGCATCCAGATAAACATTCAAGAATACTTTTCAGTCCACCTTTACTTCTCACTGGTGAAGCAAACACACCACCATAGTGCCGGGACAGTGAACTCCCTTTCCCAGTTAATGCCGATTTACAGCTTTCTAACGGCGAACGCGCGCCCTGCGCATGCGCACGAGACTGAACAGTCAGCTGACTCAGTTGCCAACATCGATAATAAAGAGATAATAAGCGATGATTGAAAATATCGTAGAAGTCCACCATAGCCGTATCGCCTTCTTTTTGGCGATGTAAAGCTAATTCACTATAGTGCTGGGGAAGCACACCTTGCTCACCCGTTAGGCCTATTAAATTGGTCTCAATCTCTAACTTGCTGTCATCTATATTTTTCAGTTCACAAAGCTGAGCATTTTCAAAACCTAATGATGGATTAACCTTTAAGTTTAGCTTTTCATGCTTCGGTAACGCATCTGTTCCTATTTGCGCCTCTGCTTGCAGAACTTCGTGTTCAATAAGATGAATCGCTTCAAACAATGGATGTTGCTTTAATTCTCGATAAAATTGTTCCGCGCTCATAGCAACACCTTATCGCCAGTTAATGCGGGCCATAGGTGGAAAGACTTTCCCGTGGACTTAATTCTTATTTCTAACTGCGTAAAAATGTTAATTTCAGCATATTGCGAGAAGTAAACAGATAAAACACTACCTAAGAGAAAGATCTGCTCTTTAGGTAAAATTTGATCAGAAACCGTCAAAATAATTTTTATACCGTGCGCAAATCCAACTTTGCCTTTCTGACTAATTCTTCCTGTAGTAGGCTCAAACTCTAACTTAGTTAAAGCATCGATTACCGCTTTCGTTTCTGCTGTCCCAGAAAATGCATAGAGATTAAGGGTCTGCTTCAAAGTTGCTAAACCATCTTCCTCGGTAAAATGGTTTAAAGTTAAAAGCTTAGTTAACTGCCATCGTGTGCTTTCATCCATTTCTGGCCGAATAGTTTCTGATAAAGAAACTAAACAACGAACAGATTCGAAATTGTCATTTACCTCCGGTAAAGATACTTGCGGCAGCCCACCTCCAAATGGAAGTTTCTGCGCTAAGTTGCGGTTACAGCACTCAGCTTCCACGTACATTAACCAGTTTTCCCGGCTATCCGGGCTGAACAATTGATGTTTTTTATCAACAAAAGAAATGTAAGTTTCTCTACCTGGCTCATCATACCCACCAGCCCAGTTCTTATCCTCACGTCTCATCAACCAATAAATCTCACTAGTGTTTGTATAATGCGTGTGCTCACCAGCGTGATAACATGGCAAATTGTGGTACGTTTTGTTCCAGTTTCTCAACGTTACGTCAGAAATTGAGACAACCTCATTACTTTCAGATTCTTGGTATTGCGGAGACAAGTGGTAATCGTATTCAGTTGGTAGAATACGCTTAGGCTCCATAATACTTTTAAATAAGTTGATTACAGGCACACAACCTACCATTAAGCTTTCTTCGTCCACTTGCTTTGGAAGCCAGTCATCGTTGGTATCAAAGTAAAAATACAGTTCGACTTGCTCTCCAAGATCTAGCTCAGATAATCCAAGTTCGGTGATATCAAAGAACATAAACTTCTCAGGAAAGTGCAAATACTCAACAAGTAATCTTGCTCCTGAAAAGCTTCTTTTACTGTATGGCACAACTTTCTCATCTTCTGAAAATCCTACTTCAGAAAGATGTCTTTTGGTTAAAGGACGAACTTCTTTGCCATCCACAACAACAGATAAACCAATTAGGTTTTGAAACAGCATTTGGTAGAGCTTAAAAGTCAATTGAGATTGACCGTTTAAATAGAAGCGCAGCCGTTCTATCCCCATTTCACCAAGAGGAGTCTCTTCATCTTGAGCCGTGAGCTGTACTTTCAAAACTGAATGAGCATTGCTTTCCCATCGTGAGCCAACTGGCTTGAAAGGCGCATTTTTAAAAACGCCAGAGGTCACATCAACAGGATACATTCTGACCGGATAACAAGTTCTAAACTCGCATTCATGATATCCAGTAGCACCGATAACAACTCGCTCGCCTTCTTCTACATCAAAATAAGAGGAAGTGGAGTTAGAACAGCTCATTTTAATGACTGACATTGACGGGATTGGGGCGTGAAAATCCGGATATAACTGTCCCATCAAAGACTCTGTAAACTGAGGGTAACTATTGTCTAAGCTTTGTCTAATCCTTGCTGTTAGAAATGCGCAGCCTTCTAACAATCTTTCTACGTGTGGATCGTCAACCTGTTCCTCACTAATACGAAGTCTCGCGGCAATCTTGGGATACTGCTCACCAAACTCTTGCCCTTTGTGACGCAAATAAGCTAACTCGCGATTATAGTACTTGAGAAACTCTTCACTCATTTTGCTCTACTCAGTTTCATACCTAAATTTACCGGCTCTACTTCAGAATTGAATCGCACTTCATGAATACTGTTATCAATTAAGCAAGTGGCATTTATCTGTAACCTCAATACCCTATCAATAGCGTTTTTCTCGTCCGAAATCTGGACATGAGGGTTCCTTAACCTCGGCTCAAACTCTTTAATTGCATCATGAACGATGTCGCAAAGCTGATTCTGCCCTTCTTGGCTGCTATAGGGCATTGAGGAAAAATCTGGCAGCCCATAGTTCAATATTGAATAACGAACCTCTAGAAGATCATCAGGAATATTTTTCCATCCAATACGACTATTCAGCATCGACTCTAGATCTCTAAGTAAGCTGCTCAACATCTGTTGCTGGCTTGCAGGGAAGTCTTTCTCATCTCGAGTGAGAGGATCACTATCTATCAATTTGTCGAGCAGAGAAACGGTTAACGACATGATATTTCTACGCTATTTGTTTCTGTTCTAATAATGTAGTCAAATCACAGATTGGAAGCGCTGAGTCACCGACTAACCAACATTTTTGACCCAAGCCAACAAAAGATTCTTGCTCACCAATCTGCTTCCAATCCGTTTCTCGACCTAACTTTTGCGCATCGGTCTCTGAGTCAACATATGTCAACGGCATATGGCCTTCGCCTTCACCAAGTCCATCGATATCAAACTCGACAGGTCGCCAAATACTCTCTAACAAAGAAGTAGGTGCTTTAACTTCTAGCGTATGGATGCTCGATATGGGTACAAGAAAATAGTTACCTGCTGTAGAAAACAGTTCAATGTAACCACCTAAACGATCATCAATATCTCTAGCATCTTCGTAGTTTGTGCCGTTTACGTTAAACCCTTTAATAGTGCGATGCTCTTCAATGCGATGCGATAGACGTGACGCTTCTTCGTACTCTTGATTTCCGAGAGCAAGATTAAATCGAACAAGCTCTTTAGTTAATTCCTCATCACCTAATACTTTGGCACTAGCCGCACCATTGATAAAATCCTTTCTAGCTTGAGCTGCTTTCACTAAATGTCGTAGCTGACTTGCACCAGGCAGATACTCAGGAAACAATTTAATCGATTGCATGAGCTGAGCGTCCGCACGCTCGAAGTCCCCATCAATGCAAAGAAGCTCAATGAAGGAACTTCTCAAGCTCGCATCTTTAGGGGTTGCTTTAATTTCATCAATTAATTGCTCTAGAGCGTGTTGCAATAGGCCTTGGGACAAAGCATTTTTCCATTGAGTCATTGTTATTTCCTTACACCATGTGCTCTGGTGATAATTCGGTAATTAATTTAATGCTAGATACCATTTGATCGAGTTGAAAATGCGGTCGCAAATGGATAACTGAGTAATAATGTCCAGGAGTTTCTCTTTTCTCTCGAACTGTAATTTTCGCTTCATTTAGGGGGTATTTAGCTCGAAGCTCATCAGACGCTTCATCTGATGCGGTAGTGTACTGATGTAACCAGCGTTGAAAGTCACGCTCTAGGCTTTCTGCGTCTTGATACCCACCAATTTTGTCACGCCCCATAACCTTGAGATAATGTGCGACTCGCGATACACACAATGTGTATTGCAACATCGATGTCAGTTTTGCATTCGTTGAAATATGCTTTTCTGCGTATTGTTTGGGCTTGTAGAGAGATACATTCGAGGTCATCCCCACCATATCGGTCTCAGGTATTGGAGAAATAGAAATAAAACCGCACTCAGACAATTCTTGTTCTTTTCTCTCAGAGATTTTCAAGTTTAACGGACATCTTTCACGATCATTCTTGCCATTAACACGCATCTTGCTCCTTGTAGGAGCGACGATAATACCCTGACTGTAATCGCCTTGTTTAATCCCTCGCATATGCGTGAACCAACCATGTTCCTGAAATGCTCTAATTGATACGGCAGCAAAACAGTACGCACTACTCCCCCATAGCAAATCTCGGTTGGAGTCGTAGATGTGTTCTTGAAAATTGAATTTATCATTCCGCGAGCCATCACTTTTGTATGGCTGACGGAACAAGACGTTAGGTGCAGTCAAACCAATAAATTTAGCGTCATCGTTGTCTCTCAAACTACGCCACTTTGCATAATCTTCCTGTTCAAATTGGGCCGCTATATCTCTTATCGCAGAGAGTTGAGCGAAACTATCAACACCAAACATCTCTGGCGATGCAGACATGATAAATGGGCTGAATGCTGCAGCTGCAGACTGAGAGATCTTACTC
>NZ_WXWS01000281.1:0-6442 GCF_009904715.1 Vibrio sp. V42_P2S4T144
CTTTGAGCGCTATCTCTTTGCGCATAAAGTTGAAGGCCATCAAGCTCTGTATCACTATTCAAGTCCAGTGACACCGCCAGAGTGTTACTCCCACTCGCGTACACATAACCTTGATGAAGAGAGTTCAGCCATGCTGATTTATTTGGTTCGTTTGTATGCTCAAGAGAAAAGCTACCGCCGTTGGTGTTGCTGGCAATGTTGGAAATACGAACCGCAGTATCAAACCCTGTGATCGCTCTCAGACCCGGGGTCGATGTATCTGAAATGACATCGCCACCATTAGGGTACAAATCGTCAGCGTCACTCCTACCATCATTTTCTAACTCATTCAGACCATCAGCCTGCATGATTTGAACCTGCATCGCGCCAACATCATTAAAGCGGTTCTGGACATTGACCGACGTCGCCAGGATACCTTCAGCCGCCAATGCTCGGTCGTAACCGCTAAAGGTGCGATTTTCCAAGTAAACACGTGGACCAAACTCTTTCAAGTACGGGTCGAGATACACCAGCTTGACATCGTCGTTGTTCACAGAAATAGGCGCTGGACTTTCATGAGTTACCGTTGGTACAACAAAACCAGCAGCGTGTTTGCTCCACGCACTCATGTTCACCGGAGTGTCACCAGCGTATGAATCTCCCGGTTTCTGCGCCCATGAACCGCCACCCATCACGCCCCAAGAGCCGATCGAGGCATCACTGTTCCTTGCGTACAAATCCGGTAAGCCAAGCATTAAGTGGCCAAGCTCGTGTACGATCACGCCCAACGTCGCTTGATGATCAACTTGATAGTCAGCGAACACACAATAGTCTGTGATCTTTTTACCATCTAGTGTGACATCATCGTGAGAGAATTTGTGCGGCCAAATAGCAGGACGGTTGAGAACCCCTGTTGAACGATCGCCCCCCGCAAAAATAAACATGACAGAGAGTTCTGACGGTTCTACGGTACCATTTTGATTGCTGTCGTAGGCCGAAAGATTAAAGTATGGATCCAGTTTTTGATAAGCCTCGGTGAAAACCGCATTCAACTTGGCGGTGCATGTCTTATCAGTAGAACTAGAGTGACAGTTAGGGTGGCTTTGTGCCACAGTCACATCTATCACACCGTCATTGGCGGTGCCGTAACTCTCAAGTGCAGGAACAACTTTGAATTTACCTTGAGAGTTTTTATCAAAGTAATCCACAACGCTTTGACCATTGGTATTAAATACGCGTTGCTCAAAATCGTGCACCATTGCTTGGTCATCAAACGAAACTTGCACAACCAATAGGGGCTGCTGCTTCACCGTTGAACTGCTCATCGCCTGGTAACCTTGCGCCGAACGCAGTAGGTTTTTTCGTGCCATCGGTTCAATGGTTTTTAGAGAAGATAATTGCGGTTTAACTTGTAAATCCGGGCGAAACCTCGCCGACTCAGGTGGCTCACTCGACTGCGTTTTCACCACACCTGTCGAGATCAATATTGGCGTGTCTGACTCGCGCTGAATCCGCGCGAAAAACCAAACGCCGTCTTCCTGAAGTAAGGCATTGCCCTGCTTATCTTCAAACCAGTGGAAATCTGCCGTTCCACGTAGAATTGCCTCACTGGAACTACCATCGCTCAACGCAATAGTATGCCAAACCGGTGATGGCGGAGTAGTTGCCATGCTCTTCCCTGCAAGAAGCGCAGCTAGCATAGCCATGGCGAGTGTGTTGAATTTCAAAGTACGACTCCATCTTTTCGATTCGTTAATTAATACCAAGCACAACAAACACAAAGTAACCCTATGGGCATAGAGTAAGACTGAGTGACTATTGACGAAGGCTGGTATCAATTCGCTCAGATAACACGACGTAGTTTGGTGTCACACTACAAAAGCGTCGGATTCCAAAACGCTGTTATGAGCGTAGCTTCTGAGAATATAAATTGAGTGAATGAATAGTATCGAAACGAAAGGAAGAAGAAATGAACTTCTACGAATTTGTAGGTAAAATTGGGCAACATTCCACATATTCTATAAATGTACGAGCACTGCTATTAATCAATGCTCGTAATGGTCGCGCGGCCATTGTTTAACGCTATATTAACCTGTAAGAACTGCGTCTTCTGGGTATTTGACCAAGGTAGGTTCAGGACGTGCCAACATGTAGGCAAGCGTGAGCGGCCCAATACGACCAATGATCATCACCACGATCATAATGTATTTACCAGGTTCAGAAAGTTCCGCAGTCAAACCGGCGGTGAGCCCCACTGTGGCAAATGCGGAAATGGTTTCAAACATAACCTTATCAAAGCTGGCCTTCTCGGTAAGCATCAATAAAAACATTGCGCTTGTCAGGATAGCTCCGCTCACAACGATAATTGCCAATGACTTAGTCACAGTTTGCCAATTTATGGTTCGCTTAAACATAACCACATGTTTCTTTTGGCGTAAAAAGGTCCACGTAGCCATAAACGCAACAGCAAATGTGGAAACTTTAATACCGCCCCCCGTTGAGGTGGAACCCGCTCCAATTAACATCAGAACAATCATGACCAGTAAGGCCGGCTGGGTAAACAACGCCAAGTCAACACTATTAAACCCTGCCGTTCGCGCACTCGCAGATTGAAAGAATGCCGCCAACCATTGCCCTGTTGCAGGTAAAGACGCCATTGTGTTTGGGTTGCTTCGCTCAAGTAACCAAAACATCATCGTTCCGACTAAGAGCAATATCGGTGTCGCAATCAGCATGATTTTGGTGTGAAGATGCAAAAAGTGGAAACCTTTGCGCCAGTTTAGCCAGATGTCACCCACAACAGTAAAACCAAGCCCGCCAAAAATGAATAGCCCCGCCAGTGTAAAGATAACCAACGGATCATTCACAAAGCTCATCATACTGTCAGAAAACAGCGCGAACCCAGCGTTGTTAAATGCAGAAATTGCATGAAACAAGGCGTAAAACATACCAGTCTGCCAGCCCATTTCAGGGACCCAGCGGATAGAGAGAAAAATAAACCCGACCGTTTCTGCAACAAGCGCGAAAACAACAATCCGCTTTACTAGTCGGTTTAGATTGACTTGCCGATCTTGCCCTAATGCTTCTTTCGCCAGCGCTTGTTGACGCAAACTCAAACGCACGCCGAACATATAGAGTAAGACTGCCGACAACGTCATCTGCCCCAACCCACCGATTTGCATTAAAAACATCAGCAAGATTTTACCCGCAAGCGTAAAGTGTTGCCCAGTATCGACAACACCAAGCCCTGTCACACTAATAGCGGACGTTGCAGTAAACAAAGCATCCGTTATCGACAGGCCCGTAACAGAAAAAACTGGCAAGGTTAGCAATACCGCAGAAGGCAGTAAAACACCGAGAAAACTGAGCAATATAATTCGCGGTTCGTTGCCTTTCGCTTTCTCTTGTTTACCATCTGGTGCGTAAAAAACACCTTTCTGATGAAAATACGTCATAGCGATTTTAATTTATTTGCGAGCGCATCTTGAGGGCCGACCACAATAATTAGGTCACCAATTTCTAGTGTGGTATTAAGGTCAGGTGCCTTGGTAATTTCTGGGCCCCGTTTAAACCCTAGCACTTGCACGCCATCGACTTTGCACAGAGCCAAATCACTTAGTGTCTTACCCATCCAACGAGAGCCAATCACAAACTCCGTCATAGCTAAGCCACTGCCTAATGGGTGGAACTCAAGAACCCGTTTATCGAGCATTTTACGCGCGACACGTATCCCCATGTCACGCTCAGGCATGATAATGTGGTCTGCGCCAATTTTTTGCAGAACACGAGCTTGGAAGCGGTCGTTGGCTTTAACCCATACTGACTTTACTCCCGCCTCTTTAGCAATCAATGTCGCAAGAATACTGGCATTGACATCCGCTCCGATGGCAATCATCACCATGTCGTAATCATCAAGTTTGAGCTCAGCAACCGTCTCTTCGTGAGTACAGTTAGCCACAACCGCCTGACTAACAAAACTGGCGGCTTCTTTAACTCTGTCTTCGTTGATGTCAACGGCTAAAACTTGAGCGCCTGAATCTTGTAACTCTTTACACACTGCCAAACCAAATCGGCCAAGACCAATAACGGCGAATTGCTTATCACCTGTTTTCATTTGTGCCCCATCTTATGCATTCATTAGCAAGCAAAAAAGTTTGCGCCCATTCCTTACCTTGTGCAAACCTGCGGACAGATAATTGACAAAAGCTTAACGCACCTTGATTCACTTTACGTGTTAAGCGTATGACACTGATTAACTTTTTTCCTCATTACCGAATAGAAACCGTCGCGATGGCTACATAATTGGATGCCTTAAAACGCAAAAAGCCGCAAGAATGCGGCTTTTAGATCATGGGATAAACTGGCTATTTTGATTCGCGCTTATCGCGCGGTTTACGTTTATTCTTAGGCACGTAATTTAAAATTGAAATTGGTACTGGCTTTCTTGGCGCAAAACCTTCAATTTCCACTCGCTCTAGCAAGTGCCCTAAACGACTTTCAATCATGCAGAGGTTCTTAAAGTCGTCTTTTGAAACCAGTGATATCGCCTCACCTTTCGCGCCAGCACGACCTGTACGACCAATACGATGTACATACTCATCCGCTGGGTAAGGTAAATCGTAGTTGATGACAACTGGCAGATTATCAATATCAATACCGCGCGCAGCAACGCCGGTTGCGACTAAGTACTGGATTTCACCCGCTTTAAACTTTTCTATTAATTCCTGGCGAACACGCTGATTACGGCCACTGTGGAATGCTTCTGCCACAATGCCACGTTTCTCAAGTTGGCTTACCAGTTTGGCTGCGCCGTGTTTAGTTTCAATAAATACCAGTACTTGCGACCAGTCATTTTCTTTAAGCAAGTGACTTAACAGCGACGACTTCATGTCTTTATCGACGGTCGTGATCCACTGTTTAATATTTGATTTTGAGGCACTGTGCTTTGCAATCGTGATCTCTTCAGGATCAATAATCGCATTTTTCGCCAAGTCACGAACAGGGTTAGATAACGTTGCTGAGAACAGCAAACTTTGCACATGTTCTGGCATACAGTCGACGATTTTGTCGATCGCATCGATGAATCCCATATCCAACATTTTGTCGGCTTCATCAAGCACTAGCATTTCCACTTCATCAAAGTGAATCGCGCGTTGACCGTACAGATCAATCAAGCGCCCAGGCGTGCTTACCACAATATCGACACCCTCGATCAAGGCTTGTTTTTGTGGTGCATAATCCACACCACCAAACATCGCCATTGAGCGTAATGGTAAGTTTTTACCATAAGCTTCAATACTTTGATGAACCTGAAGCGCCAGTTCGCGTGTTGGCGTTAGGATAATCGCACGAGCGCGTTTTTTATGTTGCGTTTCGCCTCGACTAAGCTTTTCTAAGATTGGCAGAACAAAACTGGCCGTTTTACCTGTGCCCGTTTGCGCTGCTGCAATTAAATTGCGGCCACGCAATACGATTGGAATGGCTTTTTGTTGGATAGAAGTGGGTTTTTCATAACCTAGCGCTTTTACTGCATCAGCAATCGATGCGCTTAAACCAAGCTTAGAAAATGGCATAGAAAGGTCTCAACAGAGGAAATGGGCGCGTAGTGTATCAGAATCCCCGTGAAGTAACAGAAGGATTCATGCGCGAAAAACTAGGAACATGACACAATCTTAGCCCATGAAATTGGGCTGCAAACCTTTTTCTAATTTTTTCCTCACTTTGTAGGAAACATCATTAAGCGTGATTTTCCCCGTGTTGTGGCGATCGATACCTGCATTCTGTCGATAGGCTATTGAGCCTTGTCTGAACAAAACGAAAGACAGCGGTTTACCAATCGCAGCAGGGTAGAGAATGGCCATGTAAGCATCTTCTAAGCTATTAATTTTATTTCGATAGGGCCAATAGTACGCTTTCACATAGTCAAGTTGTTCAAGCGCGCTCATTCTCGCAAGAGTCTTTGTGTTCACTCCTAATGATTCTGCGGTAGAGGGCATAAATTGAATTAACCCTGTAGCCCCGCTTCCGGAACCATTTTTGATGCTTGGACTGAAAGTTTCAGCAGTTTCAAATGCCATGCACGCCATAAGATGATTAGGATTGATCTTTAGCTCTTTACTAATACGAATGACTTTAGATTTGAACTCTGGAGAAACTTTACCTCCCCACGCGACCGCGTTCTCGGGATCTGCAATCGAAGAGACCGTTGATGCGTCATGTTCTTCGACAATTTTAGAAAGTAGAGGAAGCGTTTGGCGTAGTCGATGGCTCGAACTCACCAAGCGAATTGATTTGGTAAGAAACTTGTCTTTTTTTTGATGTAGTTTTTGGAACTTTACTAACTTATACAGTTGCTTATAAACCGTTTTCACAACGAAGCCGGATGTAGGGAACACTCCCAGAATGTAATCCATTTCCTACAAATTTAATATAAATATCAGCAACAGGAATCCTGGATGTGATC
>NZ_WXWS01000325.1:0-6430 GCF_009904715.1 Vibrio sp. V42_P2S4T144
AAATAATATCATGCGGGTTAAAGCAAGGAAACCAGTCGGAAAGGTTATTTCATCACCTTTTTCAGATTTATCAACAAGGGCAGATAGCTCCACCCTTGTTATAAGAACATCTAAATTAGGTCGTTTGTGACAGTGTGAATTAAAGACACTTTTGTTTAACTTGACCGAGGTATCGAAACAAGAAGACAAAGCGCCCAACGTAGAACAAAGTGAATGCCAGCCATAAACCGTGGTTGCCCCAATATTGCACCGCAATCAATTGAGTCACTAAGAACAACACCATGGTTAGAAAGGTAGAGTTACGCACTGGTCGCGTCGTCCCTGTACCGGTAAAGATGCCGTAAAACGTAAGACCAAAACCAGCAACCAACGGGAATGCCAATAACCAAGGGCTCATGTCTAGATACAGTTCAACAAGATTTGGCAAGGTGGTAAACAACATCACCACTTGGTGTTTGAACAGCACTAACAGCAAGGTCAAGACAACAACGAACGCCGCGGTCCATTGCGTGTTTAGCTTAATCACGTTATCAAGCAATGTCGGATTCTTCTGCCCTACCGCTTTACCTGCAAAGACGCTCGACGCATTCGCCACACCGTCGAACATGTAGCTGACGATAAAGGTCACTTGCATCATGATTGCGTTCGCAGCAAGCACATCAGAACCAAGCTGAGAGCCTACACGCGCCATCATGTTGAAGAACACCAATAGACACACAGTACGAAGCAGCAGATCCATATTGGAAGACGCAATGACTTTGAGATCTTTACGCGTCATTTTTGCGGTCTGAATGTGATCAAACAGCGGGAAGCGACAGGTTTTCAACACCAGCACCGCACCAATAACAAACGTCGAGATTTGCGCGATAAGTGTCGCCACCGCAACACCAGCAATGCCCATATCGAAGTACAACACAAAGACGATATCTAGCACGATGTTCAGCACGTTACCAAACACTTGCGTGAACAAGGTTTCTTTGGCTTTCGCCTGCCCCATCAGCCAACCAATCACGGTGTAGTTCAGCAGTACAAACGGTGCACCAAAGATCATGATATCGAAGTAAATCTTCGCGTTTTCGGCCACGACTGCATCAGGGGAGATAATCAGCTCTGCCCCCATCCAAATCACGGACTGCAACGCAATGAAAATCAAGCCAAGGCAAAGCGAAAGTACGAAAGGACGAAATAAGCTGCTCGCTTGATCTTCTGGGCTATTTTTACCTAATGCGATTGCACTTTGCCCCGTAGTACTTACGCGGAAAAAGCCAAACAACCAATACAAGGTGTTCATGATGACGGTGCCGATCGCCACACCACCAATCATCTCAGCCACACCGAGTTTACCGATCACCGCGGTGTCCACCGCCCCCAACAATGGTTGGGTAACAGTAGAAACAATGAAAGGAAATGCGATTTTAAAATAGTCTTTATGAGTCAGGGACATCTTAAATTATGAACGGGGTTAATTTTTATAAGGTCGCTATCATATGCGAATGGCGCCCGAACATGAACCAAAGTTCGCCAGCAAGGAATAGCATTGATAATTGATACAACCAGCCAACGTATTCTCATACCAAAGCTTGAAATAGGATAACGACTTATGAGAAAAGCCAAGTTAACTGCATATAAATGAGTTTCTAGTTTGGAAAGATTAGCGTTTGGTTGAGCATGGCAGATCAGAATGTATCTGCCATGTCATAACGGTAGTGATTGGTGAAAAGAGACCGTACAGATGATATTTAATGCTTGTGGGTTTCATCTGACAATGTTTAGGTCGATACCAAGCCTTATGTTCTGTAAAGCACCTTTACAACATGCCAACCGAACTTGGTTTTAACTAGATGCGGCGTTAACACTTCGCCAGAAAAGCACACTTTGTCGAATTGAGGTACCATTTGACCACGGCGGAATTCACCAAGGTCACCACCGCGTTTGCCTGACGGGCAAGTTGAATACTTCTTCGCTAATGTCTGAAACTTTGCGCCTTTTTTCAGTTGCTTGATTATGTCTTCCGCTTGCTCTTTGTGCTTCACAAGAATATGTAATGCGGCTGCTGTATTTGCCATTGATCTATCTCTCACTATTCTGGTCGCGCAAGTGTACCCAATCCTTTTTAACAGACCAAACATTTCTTAATAGTAGCTCAGTGGCAAAGGCCAAAATGCACGTGGAATATAAAATCGTCTATATAATGAGTTTAAAATACAAACAAGTTTTGCTCAGTTAATCACTATTCTCTAAAAGATTACCTAAAAAGCTCACATTTGTCTCTCCGATGGTTGAAGCCTTCGTCTGATAAGATTAGATTAGACACAATTCGGTGGTATTTATAAGGTTATTTTCATGGCAAAAGTCGTTAGCAAAGCGAATCAGTCTCAGGGCATGTTGATGTTTAAGCTCACCCTGCAGCAGAGTTTCGCTATCGGTACGCTAAAAGTCCGTGAAATCGTCCCATACATGCCAACGACGAAGATCCCTTACTCGCATCATCACGTCATTGGAACCGTTACGATACGTAACTTAACAGTACCAGTGATCGATATGTCAGCGGCTGTTGGCTTTCGTCCTATAAGTGAAGAAGAATATAAAAGCTGCTACTTGATCGTGACAGATTGCTTGCGAACCGTGGTAGCTTTTATGGTTCGTAGTATAGAGAAGATCATTGAGTGCGATTGGAAAGCTATTGAAACGCCACCTCCGAGCGCTGGAAAAAATATTTTCGTGACTGGAATTACTCGCTACGAGGACAAAACTGTTCAAATGCTGGATGTGGAGCTGCTACTTTCCAAAGTTTATCCGCAGTACGAGAATTCAAAGATACCAATGCTGACAGATATTGAGCGAGAACGCCTACAAGCACTCAGTATTCTATTGGTGGATGACTCTTCCATCGCTCGTAAACAGCTGTGTGACGCACTCGATAGCATCAATATTGGGTATCAAATCTGTAAAAATGGTTTAGATGCATTGGAACTGATGAAAAGTGACGCTGCGGCTCATCGCCCAATTGATATTCTGGTCAGCGATATTGAAATGCCCGGATTAGACGGTTATGAATTAGCATTTGAAGTTCAGAATAATTCCTCTCTGAACCATTCATACCGCATTTTACATACATCGTTATCGAGCGAAATCTGTGTAGACAGAGCTCACCAAGTTGGCGCGCATGAGGCACTTGAGAAATTCAATGCAGGAGAACTAATCGAAGCGATGCTTCGCGGAGCAAAAGAGCTAGAAGCCAAAGCTATGACTTCTTAACTCTTATTGGACGAGTTGATTTGAGAATATAATGCAGTACTTGTCCTATCCCTGATGCTCACATCCGCTAATTTCTCAGCTCACTTCTTTGGCATCGCGTAACTACGAGAAACGAATTCCGTCTCTTTGACTTGGTGAGCATGATTAATATAAGAAGCTAGGCTGTAAAGTACATTCGCTAATAAGTTCGCGTAACGAAACAAAATAGGTGCGGGCTGCTTCTTACCTGTATGTTCAACGGCAACTAATGCTCGTACCGTTTTTTTAGCTTGGCAACGGCACAAATGCAATTGACTGGCTGCCGGGTGCCCTCCGGGTAGAACAAAGCCTTTGAAGCCGCCATCAATACGTTGCTTGAGCAAAGCATAATCGGCCTTTAACTCTTCAACTTCCGTCTCTGTAATCGCTAATTTTCCGCGAACCGAACCATTTAGATGATAAACATTAGGCTGCATTCTTGTCAGTATATCGCGGCTAAACTTGTCCAATTCCATAGCGAGAACAAGGCCAATACGACTACAAAGTTCATCTGCTGTAATTTCAAAGTCACAAACCGGACTGTCCTCGTAAATAAACGGATAGCAAATCTCGCTCAATTCCTTGCTTACAGGTTTCATGCTTTTGTTCCAATATAAAAAAGGGAGTCAGTATAACCTAACTCCCTTTAAACGTTCATTATGCCAAATGATCGACATTCATATGATCGGTTTACAATCAGGCACTTTCGACTTTCTTATGACCTTCTTGAAGGTGAACAAAATCTACTAAATCATCACCAGACACTTGATACGCCTGACCAAAACCTTTAACAAATAGCCCCGATTCTGGCTTTAAGTTGAACAACACGAAATCCTCTAGCTGGCTTAGACCATCAATAATCTCACCAAAACGCTCTTTCATTTGTCCAACAACTTGTTGCCACATCTCTGTGTCTCGCTCAACTACATTCGCTACCGCATCAAAAGTTAAGCGCTTACGAGCAAACAGCTGCTTTGAAGACTCTTCATCTTCGATCATCATCAATGAAACATTTGGATTTTCTAAAAGGTTACGGGCATGACGAGCGATTTTAGAAATGAGAACGAAATAACCTTCCTGGTTTTGGACATAAGGCGCGTAGCTTACATTCGGGCGACCTTCTGCATCGACAGTTGCAAGCTGAAGTGTACGACGCTCCTGACGGAACTCTTTGATCTCTGGCCCTAAACGACCTTGCAAACGCTCTTGTTTAACTTGTTGATCCATATTGATACCTGACTTTACTAATTAGTATTCGAGTTAAGCCTCGATTATGTTTGTGATTACTTTTTTAATTCGGCTTGTAGGGCGCGAAATGCGGTTACTTGCTCTTCAATCAACTCGCGCTTTTCGTTACGGCCTAAATAAACCTTGAAAATATTGCTTCCGCACTCTGAGAAAAAACCAAAATAGTGGCTCTCTCTACCCATAAACGGTTTACTGACTAATGCGACATTTTTAACGTTATCTAATTTAAGGTGGCCGTGCAGTTCACCTTCTCTACCCATTAAATTGTAATAACCACGCGCCACTTTTCCTTTTGGAAACGGCGCTTTAACTTCAAAGATAGAACCAAAAGAGTGGACGATGGTCGTCACCGGGCCAAAACCAACCAAACTTTCTAAGATGCTTTGCGCTTGCTCTCCTGGTGCAATAGCCACCATTTCCTGAGGTAGAGCCGCAACAACCTCAAACTCGGAAATGCCAAGACGCTCTGCCATCGCAGCTGGCAATAATCGTGGTTCTTGCTCTAGTAATACTTCAACTTGTTGCTTGATTGATTCCATTGTGTCTTCCGTTTTTGTTCAATTTGTTTTCATTAATTATTGGATGCTTTCGGTACGGTTTCGTTCATCTCCGACGTGAGTACCTGAATACAACTTTGAGCCAATGACACTGCCCAGAAGCTGCCTGCAAGAGTAAGGACTGCGCTACGTTCATGTAGTTGTACTAAGCCTTTCGCTTGCCACACTTTAAATAGAGGCAATAAAAACCCGAACGCGTCCTCTCCCATAAATGATGGAAGTTGATTTGCTTGAACAATGCCACGGTCAAACGCAGATTTGAGTGCAGAAAAAAGTGGTTCTAGAGGGCTTTGCTTCATCATCATCGCGATGGTGCTTTGACCTTCTTTGACCGCTTTAATATAGGTCTCTAGTGTGCGGTGTTGCATCATCCCGTAGCCACCGATATTACCTCCAGCACCACAGCCAATTGGCAATACCTCTGCATAAGTCTTGGCTAAACTATTGTATAAACTACGCTCGCGGTTATCGATTGCCCAATGGTTCACGCTAAGTTGCTTCATATGGTGTTTGGCCATAAAGTTCACACCGAGCTCATACATTCCCGCTTTTTCTGGTGTGGTCGCAGGTGGCGGGATTTTTCCCTTTTCTACGAGGTTGAGCATGGGAGCTGACCCGCCAACCACTAACTGATACAAATCTAGTCCGTGTGCGCCAGTCGAGAGGAAATCATTTAAATCTTGCTCTAATACTTCTTTGGTTTGATAAGGTAAGCCATAGAGTAAATCGATAATGACCGGAATTTTGTCTTCTTTGGCGATCTCGCTCACTCGTTTGAGGACATCTTCCCTATCATCTAAACGTTTTGCGCTGCGGCGCACTTGTGTATTAAAACTTTGCACACCAAAAGAGAAACGATTAAACCCACCCTCTAAAGCGCCTTGATACAACTCATCAGAAAAACGATTGATGCGACCTTCTAAGGTGATTTCGCAGTCTGCAGCCAAAGGAAAGTGGTCTCGGATAGCCTGGCCTAACACACGAACCTGTACTGGAGATAAATCCGTTGGCGTTCCGCCCCCGATATATACGGCGTGAAAAATACCATTTTGTGTCCAAGGTAATGCCGCTTTCTCTCTAAGCTCCTGCATTAATGCTTCAAAGTACTCATCAACCAGTGTGCGACTTGCAGCATTTTGAAAGAAGTTACAAAAAGTGCAACGAACGCGACAAAACGGAACATGAATATAAAGACAGCGTTTATTGGTCGCTTTAATTGAGTTAGCCGTAATACTCGAAAAAATCGCCTGTTGTTGAGACGAGAGCACAGGTACGCTCGCTCCCCCGGCATGTGCAGAATGCTTCTTAACAAAAGCAAATCGCAATGGATCAGGACTATCACTGCCCAA
>NZ_WXWS01000675.1:0-6406 GCF_009904715.1 Vibrio sp. V42_P2S4T144
TCTATAAATCAACCTCCAAGGATGAGAACTCAAACGTTATCAAATTGTTAACGGTTGCTATACTTAAACGGTCATCAACACAGGTAAAAGGGATGTTCAATGTTTAAGTTTAAGCAAATCGCACTTGCTGCTTCTTTAGCGGCACTCACAACAGGCTTTTCTGCGTCTGCGGAGGAAACGTTTGTCACGATTGGTACCGGTGGAGTAACAGGGGTTTATTATCCGACTGGTGGCGCTATTTGTCGCTTGGTTAACAAATCGCGAGAAGATCACGGTATCCGTTGTTCGGTAGAAAGTACTGGGGGATCGATTTATAACATCAACACTATTCGTGCTGGTGAATTGGACCTCGGTATCGCGCAATCAGACTGGCAGTATCATGCTTACAAAGGAACCAGTAAGTTTGAAGAAAGCGGGCCTTTTAAAGAGCTACGCGCCGTATTCTCCGTTCATCCAGAACCGTTTACTGTCGTTGCACGTAAAGACGCGAACATCAAAACTTTTGATGATTTGAAAGGTAAGCGCGTTAACATTGGTAATCCTGGTTCTGGTCAGCGAGGTACTATGGAAGTGCTAATGAACCAGTATGGTTGGAGTAACGACGACTTTAAGCTTGTCTCTGAGTTAAAAGCAGCAGAGCAATCAAAAGCACTTTGTGATAACAAAATTGATGCGATGATTTATACCGTTGGTCACCCAAGTGGAGCGATTAAAGAAGCCACTACGTCGTGTGATAGTAATATCGTAACGGTAGCTGGACCTAATGTAGAAAAACTGGTTGCAGACAACAGCTTCTATCGTGTCGCAAATGTCCCGGGTGGTATGTATCGTGGCACAGATAGTGATGTTCAAACCTTTGGTGTGGGCGCGACGTTTGTTTCTTCTACTGCGGTACCAGAAGATGTGGTTTATAACGTGGTTAAAGCGGTATTTGAAAACTTCGATGATTTCCGCCGTCTCCACCCAGCGTTTGCAAACTTGAAGAAAGAGGAAATGGTAAAAGACGGTTTATCTGCGCCTCTTCACCCAGGAGCGCTCAAATACTACAAAGAAGTAGGGCTGATTAAGTAAGCGTTACTTTCTCTTATTATTGATGTAAAACGCCATCTTTCTCGATCAATGCCACTCGTTTAACCGCGAGTGGCATATTTCTATTTCTCGTCATCCTGTACAGCGACGAAGGAGCGTGATACAGGATCTTCTATCCGAGCACTTTGTGATCAAAATTGTTTCATTAGCCGCTTAGTGTAGTGTTATTAGATTCCTAACCTCGCTAGAGTGACACAAAAAATCGTTAAGCTATCTGCATTAATCTTTCGCGCTAGCGTTTTTTGTAGGAGTGTTATCCACTTGTACAAGTTTTGCTTAAACATAAACATCAATGAAAAAGTAGATAGTGATGAGAATAGAAGAAAGAGCAACAAACCCTTTAACATGATTGGGATTCAGTTGACGAGAGACACGAGCTGCAAGATACCCACCTACCAACGTACCGACCAAAACAACACTACCTGTCTGCCAGTCAATGGAACCATTGGCAACAAAAATCACGATAGCAATGAGTGAAACACACGTAGATACGAGCAATTTCAAACCGTTCATTAAATTAATGTCTTGGTGACCAGCTACTACCAGATAACTCAGAACAATAACCCCTAAACCTGCGTTGAAAAAACCACCGTAAGCAGAGACACCAACAAGTAGTAAACCCAACGCAATTGCTCCGAGTATGCCAGCATGTTTGTGCTCTTTCGCGACAGTTTTGATTAGCATTGTTAAACGAGAACCGGTGAGAAAAAGCACGGTGGCAAATAAGAGTAACCAAGGGATAGCTTCCATAAATAGCGATTCTGGCGTGTTGAGCAACAGATATGCTCCGACAGCGCCGCCGACTAAACTGAATGAGACTGTGAACAGCAGTTCATGCTTGTTCTTCATGATCTCTTCTCTGAACCCGACGGCTCCGCTAATGTAACCCGCACATGAAGCATACGTGTTTGTTGCGTTAGCCATAATAGGAGGAACACCAACTGCCAATAGAGCCGGAAAAGTAATAAAGCTTCCGCCTCCTGCTATGGAGTTAATGATCCCACCAATTACGCCAGCAACGAATAAAAGTGCGAGTTCTAAAAGCATAAACAATCCTTGTTATGTTCTTTTTCATTGTTAGAGCTTCAGATGATCTAACCTACATGCTCTAATGTTCTGATATGAGGTTTACTTTACCCGCTCTAAAACAAAATTGTTCAGTTCTGTAACGTTTTTGATGACATGAACGGCTTTACTTTGAGAGTACCCTTCGAGGCGATACATAAAGTCATCATTCCAGAATGCGGGGCATTGCTGAAGAACTTTGTAGCTTTGTAACGTTCCTTTCAGTACCGAACTACCATCAGGCCAACCTTCAGGTTTTATGAATAGTCCTTTAAGGAGACGTTTCGTCACAAACCAATAGCTTACGGAGTATGGTAGATCAATATAAATGAGAGTATCGGCTGCATCTAAACGAGCGTTGAAAGAGCTGATCGGTCCAAGGCCATCTATAATCCAACGATCTGAGCTTAGTATATTGCTATGGGCTTCATCAAAAACGTTACGCTCAACGGGATCACCGTTTGGCTTATAGACTATTGAATCTAATTGATGAAGAGGAAGACCGGTAGCAGACGCGATTGCTTTACTTACCGTCGATTTTCCACTGCCGGGTTTACCAAGAACTGCTATTTTTTGCATTGTGACCGCCTCCAAGAGAGCTTTTCCCATACGGTAGAGACAGAAAACCCACCGCTATGGGTGGGTTCGATAAATACTGAGCGCATCAAAAAATCCCACCATTCCTATGGAATAATGATAATTCGTTGGTTAAGTTGCGCTAAGTGTGTGTTCATACAATCACCTTCATATAACGACAGTGATTTGTCAATACCATCTGCACAATAAGCGAACGATTTGGAGGGCGGAAGATAAAGCCATCACGATGGATGGCTTTATCTAGGTTGAAAGAGACAGCGATTACTGCTCAACGCTGACTGGCTGTGCTTTAAACTTTTGAATCAGCTTTACGATTAGTGGACTTGCCAATACCAATACAGCTAAAACAGTAAAGGTAAGGGTAATAGGACGCTCCCATAGGAAACTCAGTTCTCCATCTGAAATCATTAATGCGCGGCGTAAGTTCTCTTCCATTAATCCTCCAAGGATGAAGCCCAGCAATAAAGGTGCGAGCGGGAAGTTAGCGAGCCGAAGTGCAATGGCAGCCATAGCCACAATCAGCATCACGAACACATCCATAGTGTTAAAAGAGACCAAATAAACCCCGGTGATTGAGAAGAATAAAATCATCGGTAGAAGCACCGTTCTCGGAACCGCCAAAAGCTTTGAAATGTACGGAATTAATGGTAAGTTCAGGATCACAAGTACGATGTTGCCGAAGTACATGGAAATGATCACTGACCAGAACACATCTGGGTGTTCAACAAATAGGCGAGGTCCAGGTTGAATACCATAAGCGATCAGCGCACCGAGCATTATTGCTGTTGTACCAGAGCCCGGAATACCAAGCGTTAATAGCGGTACAAATGAACCACTAGATGCTGCATTGTTCGCAGACTCTGGCGCAACCAAACCACGGATACTGCCTTTACCGAACTCATCCTTTTTCTCTTTAGGTGCGAGGTTGCGCTCCATACCATAGCTTAAAAAAGCAGCAATGGTTGCCCCTGCGCCAGGAAGAACGCCAGTGAAGAAACCTAATATTGAAGAGCGAATTGAAACAGGCGCAACATCTTTGATTTCTTCCTTGGTCACTTTCATTGAGCCAATGTTGCTCAGCTTTTCTTGTTCTTCATCGCTGGTGTCTTTTGATGGTTTAAGAATGCCCATCAATGTTTCACCCAGTGCGAATGTCGCCATTGCAAGCAACAAGAAGCTAAAGCCATCCATTAAATCCGTTAAACCGAAGGTAAAGCGTTCAACGCCTACGCCTTTATCGATTCCAACTGTAGATAGCATCAAACCAAGAATGGTCATCATCCACGCTTTGATTACCTGACCTTTCCCCGCAAAAGCCGCGACTGCTGATAACCCAAGTAGCATCAACGCAAAATAGTCCGACGATTGGAAGCTAAGGGAGACGCTAGCCAATGCTGGTGCGGCAACAAGCAACATAATGGCAGATAACGTTCCGCCAGTGAAAGATGAATAAGCTGCCAAAGCTAATGCTTTACCTGCTTGGCCTTTTTGGGCCATTGGGTAGCCGTCGAATGCTGTCACCACGGTTGAAGAACAACCCGGCGCGTTGATCAAAATCGACGATGTAGAACCACCAAATACCGCACCGTAATAAACACCCGCCATCAAAATAAGGCCAGAGGAGGGCTCTAGGCCATAAGTAATTGGGATCATCAAAGCAATGGCTGAGATCGGCCCAAGTCCAGGTAACATGCCGATAAATGTACCGACGAAGCAGCCCACGATCACCATCATAATGTTCATTGGCATTACTGCGGTGGATAAACCTTGTAGAATTCCATCTAACATAATTCAGTCCTTTCTTTGACTACCAGATGGTGAAAATCAAACCCGGTTCGAGATAGATGTCCAAACCTTGAGTGAGTAATAAGTAGAACGCGATCACGAATGGAAACGACGCGCCAAACAGAACGGGTTTACGTCTTTCCCCGAGCAGATAAAAGCCAGCCAATAAAAAGAAGCCAGTAGCTATCACAAAACCTAAGTAAGTCAGGCCCACTCCGTAGAGCGCCATTAAAATTAAAAAGGCAATCAGTAACTTCCAATTGAAGGTCAGCACTGCGCCACTTTGTTTATCTGGTTGTCCTGTCACCAGCAATAGCAAAGAAAGGCCGACACCAACGTAAGTCAGGATGGTTGGCAGAGTACGTGCGGTGAATGGTTCATACTCATCACCTGGAAACAATGGAATCTGCGAGGTTTGATAACCGTAGCAAAGACAGAAGAGTAGAAAGATCATTGCGCCGACGCGGTCACGACAGAGCAAGTACTCTTTGGTGAAAAAGTTGGTTGAACGAGGCATATTCAACTCCTAACAAAAGTAAAAAAGACCGCATATGGACGTCAATGAATAAACTAAACCATTAACAATTAAGCATTTCGCTGCTAGTCGAGCCGCTTTGGGTATATAAACAAAGGAGTGTGCATGCCGATTGTCGACAATGTCCATATGCGGTGAAACTTAGAGTGCAAATACATGGGGAAATACCAACCTATGTTATTCATTGAGGTTGGTATCTGAGGGACCCCAATTCGACTGTTACTTCAGGAAGCCTAACTCGCGCATTAAGTCACCCATCTGTTGCTCTTGATCTTCAAGAAACGCGAAGAATGCTTTATCCGCTTTATAGTTGTCGATCCAACCATTGCGGTCTCGAACGACTTGCCATTCGTCGGTGTTATACATTTTAGTAAATGCGGCATTCCATTCATCTAGCTTTTCTTGGCTTGTGCCTGGTGCTGCAAAGAATCCACGCCAGTTAGCAAAGACAGTTTCATTACCATATTCGGTGAGAGTTGGAATGTTAGGCGCAGCTTCTAAACGTTTTGGTGCTGTAATCGCTAACACTTTCACTTGCCCAGACTTAGACATTTCGAGTACTTCACCTAACCCTGTAGAGAGCAGTTGTGTTTCGCCTGAAAGTAGGGCAGCCATGGCTTTTCCACCTGCATCATAGGCAATGTAACGAACTTTGCGCGCATCAAAACCTTCACCTTTGAAAGCCGCTGCTATAACCAAATGATCCATAGAACCACGAGCAGAGCCACCAGCAACCTTCACTTTACGAGGGTTTTCTTTAAAAGCTTTAACGACATCTTCCCAAGAGCTGTAAGGAGAATCGGCTGATGTAACAATGGCGCCATAATCGGCAACCGTTGCGGCAACAGGAGTCAAGTCGCGGAAAGATTGTGGGAAGATCCCACTGAGCGAGCGAACGACGATCGGTGTTGAGTTCACCATGAGTGTATCTTCTTGACGATCAGCCGTTTCAATCAAATGTGCGATTGCTTTGCCACCGCCACCACCAGATAGGTTTTGAAATGATACGGTTTCAACGATGTCCGACTTTATTAATACATCACCAGTACCTCGGGCGGTCATGTCCCAACCGCCACCGGCACCTCCAGGGATAAGAAAGTGCATTTTTTCAATATCTGCAGCAAGAGCGTTGAATGAAAATGAAGCTGCGATGATTGAAGCGGCGAGCGTTGGTTTGAGTACCTTTAACATGTTCACGTTCCTTATGTTAGCGACTCTATTTAGTTGAGCCTTATTGTTTTTGCTCAGTTGTCATGCCTTGTAAGCGTTAAAGCTGAACTTGGTGTAAAGGTTAATTAAGTGTTAAATATCTGTCTGTAAAAGAGATATAAAGAG
>NZ_WXWS01000242.1:0-6369 GCF_009904715.1 Vibrio sp. V42_P2S4T144
CAATATGAATAAATTTCATTATAGATATAAAATAATATGCAAAATAAAAGTGAAGCAATTACTCTAAATCATCGTGATTAAATTTTAATAGTAACGTAAAGTTGAGAATATAAACCTATTCTCTCTACAAAAATCTAGAATAATTAACCTAAAAGGAACAGAACGGTAAATGCATAATAATTCACCGCTCTCTATTAGCATTTTTGCAATGCTATTCAAGTAGACTAGTCCGCTAGTTTCACTGCAGTACCAAATGCCAAAATTTCCGAAGAACCATCTACGATTGAGCTTGTGGTAAATCGAATCCCTACTATTGCATCGGCACCTTTAGATTCAGCGTCCGCCACCATGCGCTGTATAGCAATATCACGCGCGTCGGTCATCATTTCCGTGTAACCACGAATTTCGCCGCCAACAATGCTCTTGATACCCGCCATGAGGTCACGGCCAATATGCTTTGATTGAACAACATTACCAGTTACAACCCCTCTGATTTCAGAGATCTGCTTGCCAGGAATGCTTTCGGTCGTTGTGTAGATCATTTTTAATCCCTTATAAACGTAAAAATTTATACCCAAGCTACCTTATAACTAACATAAGATGCTAACCAATAAATTGAGAAGACTGATAAACAATACTCTAAATAGCCAAGCTAAAAGTCATTTGGGTATAAATTTTAGCAATAAAAAAGGAGAGCTAATGCTCTCCTTCTCTTAATCCTAAACTGCTAATTAAAGAGCAGCTTTCGCTTTTTCAACTAGAACTGCAAATGCAGCTTTGTCGAATACTGCGATGTCCGCAAGGATCTTACGGTCGATCTCGATAGATGCTTTCTTCAGACCGTTGATGAAACGGCTGTAAGATAGACCATTTTGACGAGATGCCGCATTGATACGTGCAATCCATAGTTGACGGAATTGACGTTTCTTAGCGCGACGGTCACGGTAAGCGTATTGACCAGCTTTAGTAACTGCTTGGAAAGCTACGCGGTAAACACGTGAACGCGCACCGTAGTAACCTTTAGCTTGTTTTAGAACTTTCTTATGACGTGCACGAGCTTGTACACCACGTTTTACGCGAGGCATTATGCTTCTCCTAAACTAAACGATTGATAACTAAAAAGAATTAAGCGTATGGCAACATACGGATTACTGCAGCCACTTCACATTTTGGAAGGATTGCATTCGGACGTAGTTGACGCTTGTTCTTAGTAGTACGCTTAGTCAGGATGTGACGTTTTGTAGCGTGCTTGTACTTAATACCACCAGCAGTTTTCTTAAAACGCTTAGCAGCACCTTTGTTGGTTTTCATCTTAGGCATGATGAATAACTCCGCATTGAGTAGGTTTAATAAACAACGTAATTAGGGCGAACAAAACCCAGCCATATGCCTTTATATAAAGGAAAGCGGCTAGGTTTTAATTACTTGATGAGCCGTTAATTACTTCTTTTTAGGGGCTAGCACCATGATCATCTGGCGACCTTCAATCTTCTTAGGGAAAGATTCAACTACAGCAATTTCTGCAGTATCTTCCTTAAGACGATTTAGAACGTCAACACCGATGTCTTGGTGTGCCATCTCTCGGCCACGGAAGCGAATTGTTACTTTCACTTTGTTGCCTTCTTCAAGGAAACGCGTCAGGTTGCGTAGTTTTACCTGATAGTCTCCAATATCAGTTCCAGGACGGAATTTTACTTCCTTGATCTGGACCTGCTTTTGCTTCTTCTTCTGCTCTTTAGCAGTTTTGCTCTTCTCGAAGAGGAACTTACCATAGTCCATCACACGACAAACAGGTGGCTCGGCGTTAGGACTGATCTCAACGAGATCCATACCAGCTTCTTCAGCAGCTGCAATGGCTTCTTGAATCGATACAACACCAACTGATTCACCGTCAGCGCCTGTTAGTCGAACTTCACGAATACCACGAATTTCACCGTTGATACGGTGCGGGTTTTGTTTTACCGGCTGTTGGCCACGTCTTCCGCCTTTAATAGCTTATTCCTCCAGATTGAGCTTACGGCTAGAGATCTCGTCTTGGATGTATGCAATAAAATCATCCACTTTAAATTTACCAAGATCTTTACCTTTACGAGTACGCACTGCAATTTCGCCAGCTTCCATTTCTTGGTCACCAACAACAAGCATATACGGTACACGCTTCAAAGTATGTTCGCGGATTTTAAAGCCAATCTTCTCATTTCTCAAGTCCGCTTTAGCTCTAATTCCACTTTTTTGTAGTTTTTGTACTATTTCTTGAACATAACCTGACTGTTTATCAGTAATGTTCATAAGAACTGCTTGTTCTGGCGCCAACCAAGTTGGGAAGAAACCAGCATATTCTTCGATAAGGATACCAATGAAGCGCTCTAGTGAACCTAGAATCGCACGGTGAATCATTACCGGTACAAGACGTTCATTGTTTTCACCTACATAAGTTGCACCTAAGCGACCTGGTAGGTTGAAGTCTAGCTGGACAGTACCACACTGCCACGCACGGTCTAGACAATCGTATAGTGTGAATTCAATCTTAGGACCGTAGAACGCACCCTCGCCTTCTTGAATTTCGTATGGGATATCCATCGATTCAAGAGACTGCTTCAATGCTTCTTCAGATTGATCCCAGATTTCATCTGAACCTACACGTTTCTCTGGACGAGTAGACAGTTTCACTACGATGTTGTCGAAACCAAATGTTTGGTACGTATCGTACACCATCTTGATACAGTTTGTTACTTCTTCTTGAATTTGGCTCTCAGTACAGAAAATGTGAGCGTCATCCTGAGTAAAGCCACGTACACGCATAATACCGTGTAGTGCACCAGATGGTTCGTTACGGTGACATGAGCCAAACTCAGCCATACGTAGCGGTAGGTCACGGTACGATTTTAGACCTTGGTTGAAGATCTGTACGTGACCTGGACAGTTCATTGGCTTAATCGCGTATTCGCGGTTCTCAGAAGAAGTTGTGAACATTGCATCAGCGTATTTGTCCCAATGCCCAGAGCGTTCCCAAAGAACACGGTCCATCATAAGTGGACCTTTCACTTCTTGGTAACCGTACTCATCTAGCTTAGCGCGGATGAATACTTCTAGATCACGGAAGATAGACCAACCATTGTGATGCCAGAACACCATACCCGGTGCTTCTTGCTGCATGTGGAATAGGTCTAGTTGCTTACCAATCTTACGGTGATCACGCTTCGCCGCTTCTTCTAGGCGAGTTAGGTGCGCTTTCAGTGCTTTCTTGTCGTGGAAAGCCGTACCGTAGATACGTTGAAGCATTTTGTTGTCGCTGTTACCACGCCAGTAAGCACCTGCAACATTCAGCAAAGTGAAGTGTTGACAGAAGCTCATATTAGGAACGTGAGGACCACGACACATGTCGATGTATTCTTCATGGTGGTAAAGGCCTGGACGATCATCGCGAGATACGTTTTCGTCTAGGATTTCAACTTTGTATGGTTCGCCACGTGATTCAAACGTATCACGCGCTTCCTGCCAGCTTACTTTTTTCTTAACCACTTCGTACTTGGTTTTCGCTAGCTCTTTCATACGCTTTTCAATCTTTTCAAGATCTTCTTGCGTTAGAGATTCGTCTAAGTCGATATCGTAGTAGAAGCCATTGTCGATGGTTGGACCGATCGCCATTTTAGCTTGAGGGTAAAGCTGCTTAAGAGCGTGACCAAGAAGGTGAGCACAAGAGTGACGAACGATTTCTAGACCGTCTACTTCATCTTTAACTGTGATGATTTCAAGGCTTGCGTCTTCTTCAATTAGATCACACGCATCAACGCGGTTACCGTTTACACGACCAGCGATAGTTGCTTTTGCAAGACCAGGACCGATCGATTGCGCAACTTCCATAGTAGAAACTGGGTTGTCAAATTGACGCTGACTGCCGTCAGGAAGAGTAATAATAGGCATGCTATGTCCTTTACAGTGGTGTTGCACACCAAGCAACACATGTTATTCAAATTAGAAGCTATTTGTTGAAAATAGTTGAGAGTCAATAAAGGCCTCTCGGTAACACGAATACCGGACCGTTATCGAAAATGGGATTGTACCTAGCTCACACTTAGAATGCAAAGCGCGATTTTGTTTTGTCATAAGAACTTAACCGCAGACCCGTCACTACAATCTGATCATGCTTTTTTTAAGAGACCGCATAGCTGATGAATGGAATTGCCCCTCAATGAACTTACACAACAAATTACAATATCCCCTATTACGTGTGAACCGATACAAAGCCTAACACGCTGGGCGAGAGCTCAACGTGCGATTTAGGTATATAGTTGTTTTATAGAGTAGTTTGTATGTAGGTATTCATCATGGTCTATTTCAAATCGCGCTTTATGGTGCTTCTAAGCACCTCGATATGTTCTTTGCAAGCCTTCGCATCAAATGACTTATATGGCCCGCTGCGTTCTTACGCACAATCCCCAATGCAAGTGGTTAGTCACACCAACATACTGCGTTCAGGACATAGTCTGCCCTATGGTTTTGTCGAAGCCTATGGTTCAGGAACCGTGGCAAGTGTTTGGGCTCATACTGATGAATACGCACTGGATTATTACCACAATCAAATCGAATTAGGCAGCAAATGGCAAGTCAGCAACCGTTGGCAGTTGGAGCTCAACTATCGATGGGTCTTTGCCGCTGACAACCATTTAGATGGACTGACGAAAAGCTTCCATAAACTTTTCGGTATCGGACAAAATGGGCGGGATAAAGTAGACAGAGATCGTTTTTACATTTCAATGCCGCAATATGATGTGCTTGAAGATGATTTCGAAGGACAAACACTGGCCAATAACCTATCTACTTACTTACAGTATCAAGTGTTCCAAAATGAACATCACGGCCTATCGATTGGCGGCAGTTTGTATTTTAACGATGTGGCTCACGGCACTTTTCAAGGTAGCAGTTTCGAGCAAGGCTTCCAATTAAACTACAGCTACTTAAGTGATGCTCATGCATTTTATTCGATGATTGGCATGACTTTTCGCTCGGATGACCGTGCCTTGCTCGATCTGCCCTATCGACATAATACGATTGCCATTGCGGGTGGGTACCGTTATGCCTTAGAAGATAACCATCACCTGATGTTGGAATATCATTGGTATCAAGGGTCAACAGAAGGACCCACAGAGTTTGCTGATGCCTCTAATGAACTGGTATTGGGCTATCGATATCTAATGGAAAATTCAGCGCTTGAGTTTTTAGCCGTAGAGAACGCAAGAAACATGGATAACAGTACCGATATCGCTTTCACAATAGGATATCGGTACATATTTTCATCAAGGTGATGAGAGCTATAGATTTAGCGTTGGTGCAACTGCGGCTGCGACTTGAGCATCGGTTGCATTGATCGGCAACGTAAACGAGCGATATTGGTCACCAGCCAAGCTGAGCGAACGGTCAATCTCTGCCAAACAATGCATGACCTGCCCTTCCAGAATAAAAGAGAGCTCAATTTCTTTTGATGAGATAAAGCCGCTGTTACGGAATTCTAGCTCTTGATAAATACCAGAGCGAGAGGCAAACGAGCCACCGCGCAAAAAGCCTTTTTCAACATCGGCTTTAACCATAGTGAAGCCAGCTTGCTCGATCGCTTGAATAACCCGAGATGCTACTGGTAGTGGTTTCACTTCAATATAGTCACGGTCACGCGGATCAATTGCAAAATCAATATCTAACGTCGTCTCGACCCAAACATGACATTGATTCTTAAGTGCGCTAACCGCAGTAATTGGTGTTTCGTCATGCAGTTTTAGCTCAAACGGAACCTGCTTTTCTTCATTAGGTTGAATCACAAAAGGGTCAACTGCTTTCAATTGATCGATAGTGAAGGTTTGATAACTTACGCTATCATCCACTTCGACTTTCATTTCCGTGTTCAATTTAATCGTAATAGCATCAATTTGTTGTTCGACGTCTCCACCTTTGATATGAACCTGCCCTTTCAGCGTCGCTCCTTGAAACACGCTCATTTCGTCCAAAATGGTATCTACTTTTGCAGAGCCGATCCCCAGTGATGCTTTCAATTTTTTAAACATATTTTTCCTTTTTTAGCGACTTTTCTTCTAATAATCGTTTGTTTACACAATTGTTTTCTGCTGTGCAAGCAATAGACCACAAGAAAATGCTTGAATTCAATCATCAAGCCAAATAATGCTCAACAGCAAGAGTCATTCAGCCCTGCAATAGGATTGTTCGGTCACTAAGCGGTACATTCGTCGAGAAATGTTTGCAATTTGTACCTAAATTAAGCAGTATTTGTATAGTCAAATAAAGGAAAATGATTATGTCTGCACCACTCTACATTCAAATTAAACAATTTATCCTGGATAAAATTAAGGCTGGAGAGTG
>NZ_WXWS01000297.1:0-6365 GCF_009904715.1 Vibrio sp. V42_P2S4T144
AAAGGTATTTGTACATGTCGACAAAACTGGCTAACCCAGCACCGCTAGGTCTAATGGGTTTCGGTATGACCACTATTCTGCTCAATATTCATAATGCAGGATTTTTCCCAATTGACTCTATGATTCTAGCGATGGGCATCTTTTACGGTGGCCTTAGCCAAGTAATCGTTGGCATCATGTGTTTTAAACGCGGTGATACGTTCGGCACAACTGCGTTTACTTCTTACGGTCTATTTTGGCTAACATTGGTTGGTCTAATCGTAATGCCTCACATGGGTCTTCCTGCAAGCCCTGCAAGCTTTATGGGTTGGTACCTAGCGCTTTGGGGCATCTTCACTGGTTTCATGTTCATTGGTTCTCTATGTTACCCAACAGCGAAGCAAGTGGTATTTGGTTCTCTAACTATCCTGTTCTTCTTGCTTGCTGCTCGTGATTTCACTGGTAGCGAAGTGATCGGTGCTATCGCTGGCTTCGAGGGTATCTTCTGTGGCGCAAGTGCAATTTACTTCGCAATGGCGCAAGTACTGAACAACGAATTTGGTCGTGAAGTGTTACCTGTCGGTAAAGCAAAAATCGCTCGTAAAGTTGAAGCGGTTATCGCCTAAGCTGTTACTCATAATGAAGAAAGGGGGATTAACCATTGGTTAATCCCCCTTTTTTATGTCCTCAATCGGACCACTGCTTTTTCTTATTTATGTGATAACGCTATGTTGATGGTTGCTCAACAGTTTCTGCGCTATTGCTGTCTGCCGTTGGAGCTTTACCCGTTTTACGTCGGTACTTATCTTCCCAGTAATCTGCGCCTTTAATGCCCAGTGCAACAGGGTTAAATGTAAAATCGGTCACACCACGTTTTTGTTGTTCTTCGTAGTCGTTCAGTGCTTTGAGTGCAGGCTTCGACATAAAGAAAATGATCAAAATACCGATGATGTTTAGCCACGCCATCAGTCCTACACCTACATCACCCATCGCCCATGCTAAGTTGGCGGTTTTCACGGTTCCGTAGAACACGGATGAAATAATGATGACTTTCAGAATAAACATCAGTCCATTTACTTTGAACGTACGACGAATGTAAGCAATGTTCGTTTCTGCAATGTAGTAGTAAGCCAGAATGGTCGTAAACGCGAAGAAGAATAGAGCGATTGCGATGAATGGTTTACCCACGCCAGGTAGTGCGCTTTCGATCGCCATCTGTGTAAACACAGGGCCATTTGCACCAATATCCGCTGGTAGGTTTTGAACCAGGAATGTACCTTCAATCGCACCATTTACGTTGTACGCGCCAGTGATAAGAATCATGAACGCGGTTGCTGAACACACAAGTAGTGTATCGATGTAAATAGAGAAAGATTGAACAAGACCTTGCTGAGCAGGGTGATCAACACTCGCTGCTGCTGCTGCGTGAGGACCAGTACCTTGACCTGCTTCGTTGGAGTAGACACCACGTTTTACACCCCAGCCGATTGCTGCACCAACGCCTGCCATTGGTGTGAACGCGTCACCAATGATCATGCCGAAAATGCGTGGAACCTCACCAATGTTTAGAAGGATGATGACAAACGCAGTAATGATGTAAGCTAACGCCATAAATGGCACAACGACTTGGGTAAAGTTCGCGATACGCTTTACGCCACCAAAAATGATGAAAGCCAAAATGACACAAACAACCGTACCAGTGAAAATTTTAGCAAAACTGAAGGTACCAATAGCGGTTTCAATCATGTCACCTGAGCCAAATGCGGCTTCTACTGCGTTACCGATACTGTTCGATTGAACGCCAGGAAGTAGGACACCACAAGCAAAGATGGTCGCGATAGCAAAGATCCAAGCGTACCATTTTTGTCCCATTGCTTTCTCAATATAGTAAGCAGGGCCACCACGGAACTCGCCTTCGTCTTCTTCTTTATAAATTTGTGCAAGTGTTGATTCTGCGTATGCGGTTGCAGCGCCAAAGAAGGCTACGACCCACATCCAGAATACGGCGCCTGGGCCACCGAAACCGATAGCAGCAGCAACACCAGCAATGTTACCTGTACCTACACGGCCAGACAGTGAAACGGCAAGTGCCTGAAATGATGATATCCCTTTTGTTGAACTCTTCCCTGAAAGTAATAAGCGCCACATCTCAAAGAAGTGACGAATTTGTACAAAACGCGTCATGATTGAATAGAACAAACCTGCGCCAAGGCACAAATAGATCAGTACCGGGCTCCAAATAATTCCATTCAGAAAATCAACTAATGACTGCATGAGTATTTTCCCTGTTAGTTGTGTTTGTGGTTGTTTTTCACACAATACATTACCCTTTATGTAATGCAATTGTTAACTTTTTTAGCTACAAATCCTTTGTAGCGTGATGATGAACACAGAATGGAGAGTAGTTGTTAAAATTTGGTTCTTGTTGCTTATTTGCTCCTTTTAGGTAGAAGATTTGCCTGATGATTAATTATGCAGCACATTGTCATTTAAATGTGCTGCGATTTTGATGAGTTAAAAATGCCAGTGGTTATGCATTTTGTGGAGTAAGTGTCTGCCTGTTTTTTGTTCAGTCATGTCCTCAGGCGTAACGACAAAGGTTAAGCTCCGCATTATCCATCACTTTTGTTTTTTCACCTTTCATTACGCTTGCTAGCAATTGACCTGAACCACAAGCCATCGTCCAGCCCAGAGTTCCGTGTCCGGTGTTAGTAAAAAGGTTATCGTATTTAGTCGCGCCGATAATTGGTGTGCCATCAGGCGTCATTGGCCTAAAGCCGCTCCAAAACTCAGCTTGGCTGAAGTCACCACAACGAGGAAAAAGATCATGGATGACCATTTCGATGGTGTTTTTGCGCTTTTGTGGAAGGGAAGCATCAAACCCTGCTAATTCTGCGGTGCCAGCTACGCGAATTCGGTCATCAAATCGAGTCATAGCGACTTTATAGGTTTCATCCATCACAGTAGATCGAGGAGAGAAGTGTTCATCTTCCATCGGGATGGTGAGTGAATAGCCTTTGACAGGGTAGACCGGAATATCAATATCGAGTTGCTTGAGTAGCGCTGTAGAGTAGCTGCCAGAGGCCACCACATATTGGTCTGCTTTAAATTGTCCTCGGTTCGTTTGGACACCTATGATCTTTTTACCTACTGTAACCCAATTGCTTACTTCAGTATCGAACTCAAATCGGACACCGTGTGCCTTAGCAAGCTCCGTTAGTTGTTGGCAAAATTGATGGCAATCGCCCGTTTCGTCATCAGGTAGATGCAAGCCACCAACCAGTTTGTCTTTCACAAGTGCAAGCCCTGGCTCTTGTTCAATACATTGTTCGACGTCCATTAGCTTAAATCGGGTTCCGCTTTGTTCAAGGAGCTGCATGTCCTTTTCAATAGCTTGCAGCTGTTGATGTGTTCGGAATACTTGCAAGGTCCCAAACTGACGCCCTTGATACTCAATGGCGTGTTCTTGGCGTAACTGTTCTAAGCAAATACGGCTGTGGTTAGCGATCGAAAGCATGCGAGCCTTGTTAACTTGATAGCGAGGTAGGGTGCAGTTCGCGACCATTTTACTCGCCCAGCGGATCATGTCGGCATTCAGAGTGGGTTTGATTTTAAGTGGAGCATGCTCCTCCATTAACCACTTAATGGCTTTAACAGGAACACCAGGCGCAGCCCAAGGCGAAGAATAGCCATATGAGATCTGCCCGGCATTGGCGAAGCTCGTTTCCATGGCACTGCTTGGTTGGCGGTCAATGACGGTAACTTGATAGCCTGCTTGAGATAAATACCAAGCAGAGGTTAAGCCGATAACGCCGCTGCCTAATACGATGACTTCCATTGATGCACTCCACACATTTATCAGAGTGCTCAGTTTCTTTTCTTTACCTTTTGTTAACAATCGATATAAATTACACACAGCGTTTAGAAAAACTATAGGCTCAAGGATGAAAAGTAATCTGATAAGTGGCTTGTGTCTATTTAGCCAAGTCGCGGAGTACAACAGCTTTACTGGTGCTGCAAGACATTTACACCTCACCACTGGTGCCATAAGCCAACAAATTATTCATTTGGAAGCGTTATTAGGTTTTACTTTATTTGAACGCCACTCTCGCGGTATTCGTTTAACCGTAAAAGGCACTCAGTTACACCAAGCGACGCAGTTTCACTTTTCGGAACTGAGCAAATTGCTTGATGAGCTCAAAGTAGAAAAGCAAACCAATGAAATTCGTTTGAAGTTGACGCCTTCTTTTGCTTTCAAATGGTTAGTCCCAAAGCTCGAAAGCTTCCATCATGATAATCCGGATATCCAAGTACAAATCTTTGCGGAAGGTGCGCTGGTAAATAGTGAGATAAAAGACTATGACGTCGCAATTGACTATGGTCTTCATCCTTATAGAAATGCTAACGCGGAGCTGATTTTGGATGAGCATCTGCTACCGGTGATGAGTCCAAAATACCTTGAGGATCATGGCTGGCTAAAAACGTTGTTTGGTGAGCAAAAAAACTCAATGCCAGTGAAGCAATGGCAAGAGGCGACGCTACTACACGATGCGATGCCATGGGAAAACGCGACGCGTGACTATGAGTGGCTATATTGGGCGTCAGCGATGGGGTTGGATTTTAAAACCGATATCGGACACTTTTTTAATCGAACGGATATGGCGATGTCTGCAGCCGAAGCAGGCGTTGGGATTGCGATGGCACGAATGGCACTGATTGAGGATGAATTGACGACAGAGCGTTTGGTTTCTCCATTCAAACCGATTCCTGCCAATGCAGGGTATTACTTGATCATGAACACACGTACGAATGCGACAGAAACGTTTCGTCACTGGTTACTTGGACAGTTGAATTAGCGTTTTATCTCTGTGATTCATCCCTACGTTATTTGTTGAAAAATTGGGCAATATAAGTTTTAAGCAAGGTAAGTGCTTTGCTTGCCGCTATTTGAGTGATGAAAGACAGGGAAGAACATGAAAGACGAAACGCTATCCATCCATTTTGGTTACGAAACTGACCCTACCACTAAATCTGTCGCGACGCCGATTTATCAAACGGTCGCGTACGAGTTTGATAACGCGCAGCACGGCGCTGATCTGTTTAACTTGGAAGTGCCGGGGAATATCTACACTCGCATCATGAATCCGACTAACGATGTTCTGGAAAAACGCATGGCGGCGTTAGAAGGCGGCATTGCTGGATTGGTCGTGAGTGCGGGGAGTGCAGCGATTAACTATGCAATTCTGACCTTAGCGCAAGCGGGCGATAACATCGTTTCTACGCCGCAACTTTATGGCGGTACTTATACCTTGTTTGCGCACATGCTCCCAAATCAAGGTATTCAGGTGAAGTTTGCTAAAGATGACAAGCCAGAAAGTTTGGCCGAATTAATTGATGAAAATACCAAAGCGGTGTACTGCGAGAGCATTGGTAACCCTGCGGGTAATATCATCGATTTAGAACGTGTGGCGGAGCTTGCTCATGCACAAGGCGTACCTGTGATTGTGGATAACACCGTTGCGACGCCAGTGCTTTGCAAACCCATCGAATTTGGTGCGGATATCGTAGTTCACTCTCTCACTAAATACGTTGGTGGGCATGGCACCACATTAGGTGGCGTGATTGTGGATTCAGGTAAATTCCCTTGGGCGCAGCACAAAGACCGCTTTCCTGTTTTCAACCAACCAGAACCTTCTTACCACGGCGTGGTGTATACCGAAGCGTTTGGTGAAGCGGCATTTATCGGGCGTGCGCGTACCGTACCACTGCGTAATACCGGAGCCGCATTATCACCGATGAATGCATTTATGCTTATGCAAGGGCTAGAAACGTTACCGCTGCGCATGGAGCGCCATACCGAGAACACACTCAAAGTGGCTGAATTCTTGGAACAGAATGACAAAGTCAGTTGGGTAAGTTATGCCGGATTGCCAAGTTCTGAACACTTCCATCTCGCCGAAAAATACATGAAAGGTAAGCCTTCTGCGATTTTGTCGTTTGGTTTAAAAGATGGTTATGACGCTGGTGTGCGTTTTTATGATGCTTTGAAAATCTTTAAGCGTTTGGTGAACATTGGCGATGCAAAATCATTGGCTTGCCATCCTGCATCGACGACTCATCGTCAATTGAGCGAAGCAGAACAAAAACAAGCTGGTGTGTCTCCAGAGATGATTCGTTTATCGGTGGGTATTGAACATATTGACGATATTCTAGCCGATTTAGAACAGGCACTAAACGCGTAAAACGATTCTGTTTTTAGCTTTGGGTTACCCATAGGCCAGCCTTTAAAAAAGCTGGCCTATTTTTATTTTATTGTTTAAATATCAAGGGTTTTAGTGTTTTTGGATTGTGGTATTCCAAAAGCTCATGGTGGATGAAATTTATTC
>NZ_WXWS01000433.1:0-6347 GCF_009904715.1 Vibrio sp. V42_P2S4T144
GCTGAATACACTCACGAAGAACTTGTCGGTCAGAACCATAATATAGTTCGTCATAAAGATATGCCTAAAGCCGCTTTCGGTGATATGTGGGCACGCCTTAAACAAGGTAAAGCCTGGCGTGGAATGGTTAAGAATGCCACTAAGTCTGGCGGTTACTATTGGGTTGATGCTTATGTCACCCCTATCTACGAAGACAACCATGTTGTTGGGTATCAATCAGTGCGCGTGAAACCAAAGCGAGAGTGGGTTGATATTGCGACAAAAGCCTACAAAAGCATGCGTGCTGCAGAGAAGTCTGGCCGAACTTGGTCGTTGAAAATCAATGAAACCATTCGCTATGCGATTCTACTTGGTGCACTAACCGCACCTGCAACCGCATATGCGTTGTCTGTTGAAGGGCCGTTGGCTTGGCTTGCAAGTGCGTTACCTGCAAGTGTTCTAGCTCTGTTATTCCGCCAAGAGTTAATTGATACACCTCAGCAACTTAAAAAGTTACAAAAGCAATATGACAGCGTAAGTCGCTTGATCTATTCTGGTAACACGGCATTTTCGATTGCCGATTTCCATATCAAAATGCTATCCGCAAGAATTCGAACCGTGTTAGGAAGAATGACTGACTCCGCATTGCCTTTGCAGCATTGCGCCGAAGAGCTTAGTCAAACAACGGCAGAAGTCTCGGCTGCATTAAATCAGCAAAATACCGATATTCATCGTGTGCGAGATGCTACCCAAGAGGTGGAGTTGTCGGCAAATTCGGTTTCTTCGAGTACCAATGATGCCCATATGTTGATTGATGATACATTGAAGTCATGCTTGATGGCGAAGGAGACCATCGATCAAACGCACACCAATCTAGCGCAATTAAGCCTTCAAGCTGAAAAAGCGACGGAAACGACGTATCAACTGAGTGATCAGGCGCAGAAGGTGAACCATTTGATGGAAGAGATTGGTGGGATCGCAGAGCAAACCAATTTACTGGCACTTAACGCGGCGATTGAAGCAGCAAGGGCAGGGGAGCAAGGTCGTGGTTTTGCTGTTGTAGCTGATGAGGTCCGCGCGCTTTCTGGGCGTTCATCCAATGCAACTGAACAAATCCAAGCTTCTATCTCCACTATGTTGGCAACGATTCAAAGTTGGCAGAAAGATATTCTGGCAAACAAAGAGCAAACCGATGCCTGTTCTCAAGTAGCAGAACAAAGTGCGTTGCGTTTGTCTGAAGTTGAACAGATGATGCAAACCATGAGTGGGCTGATGGTTGATGTAGCAGAAGCGGCGAATAACCAGTTAAAGCTATCTAGTGATGTAAACCAGCACATTCATTCTATCGCTTCGACCGCAGAACAAAACTTGGCAGCAACACATTCAGTTGAACAAAACAGCCGACAGTTGAAAGACCAAGTACAAGATTTCTATCAGCTCGCACTTCGATTTGAAGACAAATAGTCGTAACGAAAGTTGTGATGTTTATGTCCTGGCTGCGTTTATACGAATAGGAGCCAGATAAAAGAAAGCCCCGCCATTGCTGGTGGGGCTTTTCAGTTTTCACATTCGCAATAGAGAAAACTGACTATCTTTTTACTGCAATTACGCGAGTAGCTCTTTTGCTGTGTTCACTACGTTTTCAGTCGTGAAGCCAAACATTTTGAATAGTTCGCCAGCTGGTGCAGATTCACCGAATGAAGTCATACCGATGATGCGACCGTCGAAGCCTACGTACTTGTACCAGAAGTCAGCAATACCTGCTTCAATTGCGATACGTGCTGTTACGTCTGATGGCAGTACAGCTTCACGGTAAGCGGCGTCTTGTTTGTCGAATGCGTCTGTTGATGGCATTGAAACAACGCGTACTTTCTTACCTTCAGCAGTTAGCTGTGCTGCTGCTTCTACTGCTAGTTCAACTTCAGAACCTGTTGCGATAAGGATTAGCTCAGGCTTGCCTTCGCAATCTTTCAGAATGTAAGCACCTTTCGCGATGTCTGCTACTTGTTCTGCTGTGCGCTCTTGTTGCGCAAGGTTTTGACGAGAGAAGATAAGTGCTGTCGGTGCATCTTTACGTTCAATCGCTAGTTTCCAAGCTACAGCGGACTCAACTTGGTCACATGGACGCCATGTGCTCATGTTTGGTGTTAGGCGTAGCGATGCCATTTGCTCAACTGGTTGGTGAGTTGGACCATCTTCGCCAAGACCGATAGAGTCATGCGTGTACACTTGGATGTTCTGAATTTTCATCAGCGCAGCCATACGCATTGCGTTACGTGCGTACTCCATGAACATTAGGAATGTTGCGCCGTAAGGAACGAAACCACCGTGTAGCGCGATACCGTTCATGATCGCTGTCATACCGAATTCACGTACGCCGTAGTGGATGTAGTTACCAGAGAAGTCGCTTGCTTCTAGAGACTTAGAACCAGACCACATGGTTAGGTTAGAAGGTGCTAGGTCAGCAGAGCCACCCATGAACTCTGGTAGTAGAGCACCAAATGCTTCTAGAGCATTTTGAGACGCTTTACGTGATGCAATGTTTGCTGGGTTAGCTTGAAGATCAGCAATGATTTGGCTTGCTTTTTCTTCCCACTGTGCAGGAAGCTCGCCGTTTACGCGGCGTTTAAATTCAGTTGCCAGCTCAGGGTACGCTGCTTCATAAGCTGCAAATTTCTCGTTCCACGCTGCTTCCTTAGCTGCGCCTGTTTCTTTCGCTGACCATTCTGCGTAGACTTCTTGCGGAATTTCAAAAGGACCGTGCTCCCAACCTAGTTCTTTGCGTGTTGCTGCGATTTCTTCTGCACCTAGTGGCGCACCGTGACAATCGTGTGAACCAGATTTGTTTGGTGAACCAAAACCGATGATAGTCTTAGTACAGATAAGTGTAGGACGTGGATCCGCTTTCGCTGCTTCAATTGCTGCGTTGATTGCGTCAGCATCGTGACCGTCTACTGCAGGGATTACGTGCCAACCGTAAGCTTCGAAACGCTTAGGTGTGTCGTCAGAGAACCAACCTTCAACGTGACCGTCGATAGAGATGCCGTTGTCATCCCAGAACGCGATCAGCTTGCCTAGACCTAGAGTACCTGCAAGAGAACATGCCTCGTGCGAAATACCTTCCATCAGACAGCCGTCGCCCATGAACACGTAAGTGAAGTGGTCAACGATGTCGTGGCCTTCTTTGTTGAACTGTGCTGCTAGCGCTTTTTCAGCTAGAGCCATACCAACCGCGTTAGTGATGCCTTGACCTAGCGGACCCGTTGTGGTCTCGATTCCTGGCGCGTAACCATACTCTGGGTGACCAGGAGTTTTAGAGTGAAGCTGACGGAAGTTTTTCAGATCGTCGATAGACAACTCGTAACCTGCAAGGTGCAGTAGAGAGTAAATCAGCATTGAGCCGTGGCCGTTAGACAGTACGAAACGGTCGCGGTCTGCCCACTCAGGGTTTGATGGGTTGTGGTTTAGATGAGAGCGCCAAAGAACTTCAGCGATGTCAGCCATACCCATAGGTGCACCTGGGTGACCAGAGTTAGCTTGTTGAACACCATCCATGCTTAGCGCACGGATTGCATTTGCTAGATGTTTACGATCCATAGTGATTACTTCTCGATATTTGATTTAAATAGAGGGAACTCGCCGAAACAAGTTCAAATAGAATTTTTTGAAAATAGTGCTGATGGTAAAAGCGAGTAGACGGGCTACTCGCTTTTGGTAAGCAATTAAAGCTTAGCTTCGATCATCGCTTCTAGTTTGCCTTGGTCAACGGCGAAGTTGCGGATACCTTCAGCCAGCTTCTCAACAGCCATTGGGTCTTGGTTATGTTCCCATAGGAACTCTGCATGAGTCATTGGTGCTGGACGCTCAGCTGCGCCTTTAGAATCAACTAGTTTCTCAACTACTTCACCTTCAGCTGCTTCTAGTTCTGCAAGTAGAGCAGGAGCGATAGTTAGACGGTCACAACCAGCTAGTTCTAAGATCTCACCGATATTACGGAAGCTTGCGCCCATAACTACAGTTTTGTAGCCGTATTCTTTGTAGTAGTTGTAGATCTTAGTTACAGATAGTACGCCTGGATCTTCTTGAGCTTCGAAGTCACGGCCTTCTTTCGCTTTGTACCAGTCCATGATACGACCAACGAATGGCGAGATTAGGAATACACCCGCTTCTGCACAAGCACGTGCTTGAGCGAACGAGAATAGAAGCGTTAGGTTACAGTTGATGCCTTCTTTTTCTAGGATCTCAGCTGCGCGAATGCCTTCCCAAGTTGAAGCCAGTTTGATAAGGATACGGTCGTTAGTGATGCCAGCATCGTTGTACATTTTCACTAGTTGACGAGCTTTCGCTACGCTGCCTTCCATATCGTAAGATAGACGAGCGTCTACTTCTGTAGAGATACGACCTGGGATAGTTTTTAGGATTTCTTTACCGATGTTTACTGCAAGCATGTCACAAGTATCTTGAACTTGTTGAGCTTTGTCGTTGCTCTGTGCTTTAGCGTATTCGATTGAAGCATCGATTAGAGGTGCGTACTCTGCGATTTGAGCGGCTTTAAGGATAAGAGAAGGGTTAGTTGTTGCGTCTTCTGGCTGATACTTTTTAATTGCATCAATCTCGCCAGTGTCTGCTACTACAGTCGTTAGTTTACGAAGTTGCTCTAACTTGTTGCTCATAATCGATCATCCTATTTAAATGGGCTTAAGCGTGATTTTTGTTATCACAGCTTGTGCATTTGCAAGCGAGTTAGCTAACCGTCTCATCGCATTTAATGAGACATCTGCTCAGCCAACTACGGAAAATTTCGTTACCGAACAAATGCTATGAACATTTGATCGATAGCTGAGTAAATGATGTGTCCATATTTATCCTATCTATGCTGAAAGTCAATCGCTGAAATGGACTTATAGTGAACTTCATCAACGTTTTTTTACTGTGTGTTTAGTGGTTAACCCAAATAAACGTTTGCCCTTATTGTTCAAAGCTTGAGCGTTGTCCAAGAGGGTAAAAAATTGTAGTGAGAAAATGTTATTGCGATGAGCAAATGTAGCGTTTAAATTGATAAAGAACATATGCTAAGTCAATGAGCATATGTTCACTTATTGCATACAATATCGATCCTCTTAAAGGGCGAGAGAAACCATGAGCAGTTCTAATCAAGATATTTCCATTGAAAACACGGATTTGTTGACAGAGATTTCCGTCGCGTATTATCAAGACGGTGCGACTCAGGAAGAGATATCGAGAAAATTTGCCATATCACGCGCAAAGGTTGGGCGAATGCTCAAGCAGGCGCGTGATGAAGGCATTGTTGAAATTACCGTTAAATACCATCCGGTGTTCAGCGCCAAGATCGAACAACGTTTGATCGAGCGATTCGGCGTTAAGCGCGCGCTTGTTGCTCTTGATCAACCGAATGAAGAAGCGCAACGACTACAGGTATCGGGATTGGTGTCCAATTATCTCACTAGCACGCTCAAAAACGGCATGGTGGTGACGGTCGGACAAGGGCGCAACGTGTCGTCTGTCGCTCACCATATTGGTGTTATTACGCCGCGTGATTGTAAATTTGTGTGTGGCATTGGTGGTATTCATCCGCGTGGCGGTATGTATAACGCCGACCATATTTGTCGTCAGTTGGCGAAGAAATATGGGGGGACCTCTGAAACCCTTTATGCGCCGGCTTACGCAGAAAACAGAGAACAGAAGTTGGCCTTTATGCAAAATGCAACCGTGAAACAAACGCTCGACCTAGCACGTAAAGCCGATGTCGCTTTGGTTGGTATTGGTGACATGAGCGAAAACAGTTACATGGTCGACTTAGGTTGGTTTACGCCTGATGAAGTGGTTCAGTCGAGACTTCAACAAGGTGTGGTAGGGGATTTTGCAGGTTATGACTTCTTTGATATTCACGGTAATGTAGCGAACACGGTAATGAGTGACCGAGTAATTGGACTTGGTATTGAAGAGTTTCGGCCGATCTCGGAAGTCATTGCGATCGCAGCAGAGAACAGCAAGCCGCTCGCTCTACTCGGAGCATTAAGAACTGGAGCGATAGACGTGATCGCCACGAGCGTTAGCAACGCATTAACCGTGCTCAACTTAGATGAGCAAATGCACGGCAACGCGACATCTGAACGCTAACGGAAATAGTCGGCTTTTGATGTAGTCAGGCTATGAGGAGGGACAAATCACTCATAGCCAGTTTCTATTTCGAAATGACAAGTTTGGTTTAAAAGCTGCGTTTAGTTTATTGGAACACATCATCTTTAGATAAACGTAAGATACTATGTTAAACAGACACTTGTCTTAACGCTCGATAGGTAGAGAGTGGTCAGCACCCCATTCGGTCCAAGAACCGTCGTACACCG